>JAAZVG010000024.1 GCA_018623655.1 Flavobacteriaceae bacterium | reverse complement strand
CGAGAGCGTGTAGGTCTTTCCCGAACCTGCCGCGGCATTGTAGAAAAGGAATGAAGATTGAGCTGACATGGGCTTAATGCAAATTAAACAACTTCGGCGTATATTCGTAATGGTATTAATTTAAATTGAGATTGCAATGACTTTTGAACTACCAGAACTATCTTATGCTCACGATGCATTAGAACCTCACATCGACACTAAAACAATGCAAATTCACCATGGGAAACACCATGCGGGATACACCACTAAATTAAACGCAGCGGTTGCTGGTACTAATTTAGAAGGTAAATCTATTGTTGAAATTTTGCGTGATTTAGACATGAATAATGGTGCCCTTCGTAACAATGGAGGCGGATATTTTAATCACAACTTATTTTGGGAGATAATGTCACCAAATGGCGGAGGTTCTCCCGAAGGAGATTTAGCGGCAGCAATCAATGATGCATTCGGATCATTTGATGCATTCAAGAACGCTTTCTCTGCTGCAGCAGCTACCCAATTCGGATCGGGATGGGCTTGGTTATGTGTTAACAAGGGAGGCAAATTAGAAGTTTGCTCAACCCCTAACCAAGACAACCCCCTTATGCCGGGTGTAAACTGCGAAGGAACACCTATCCTCGGATTAGATGTATGGGAACATGCTTATTACCTCAATTATCAAAACAGACGTCCTGATTATATCGAAGCATTCTTCAATGTGATCAATTGGGAGAAAGTAGCTTCTCTGTATTGGAGCGCTACTGTTGATAAAAAAGCTTAATTTTCTAAGTAGTATTAGAATTGAAAAATGCCCTCTACGGAGGGTATTTTTATTAGTAAGCTCTTTGGCGTTTTCCTTCGTAGAAATTCATAAAGGCCCGATTGACAACTTTGTTTCCGCCTGGCGTTGGATAATTTCCGGTAAAATACCAGTCTCCTTTATTTTTTTGACAAGCCCTGTGTAGCGCTTCAATCTTTTGAAAGATAATTTCAACGGGCGCGGTCATACCTTCAGGAATGAGTAATTCAACGATTTTCTTCGAAATTTCTTCATCTGTTAACGGTTCGTAAAGTCGTTTTACGTGATTCACAATGTCCTTCTTATCTAGACGAGTACTTTCTAAACAATCTTTGTAGATGTGGTCGATTACAGATTCTGTACCTCGATCTTTATGAAGTGCTACCGCTGCTCTAAAGGCAATAAAGTCTTCTAATCGAGCCATATCGATTCCATAGCAATCGGGATAGCGTATTTGTGGGGCCGAAGAAACCACAACGATTTTCTTAGGATGCAGTCGATCTAGCATTCGAAGAATCGACTTTTTCAGTGTGGTACCGCGTACGATACTGTCATCAATAATGACTAGGTGATCTGAGTCTTTTACAGCGCCGTAAGAGATATCGTAAACGTGGGCAACTAAGTCGTCGCGACTACTATCTTGAGTGATGAAGGTTCTGAGTTTAGCATCTTTGATTGCAACTTTCTCTATTCTTGGGTGGACATTGAGAATTTTATTAAGCTCCTCTTCACTCAATTTGGTTTTTCTCGACAAGATCTGCTCTTGCTTTAGGTGATTCATATGAGTTTGGGCTGCACCGATGAGCCCCATGAAGGAGATTTCAGCAGTATTGGGTATATAGGAGAATACGGAATTCTGGATATCCCCATCGATGGCCTTCAGCACTTCTGGAAAAATATAACGACCTAAAGCCTTTCGCTCCTGATAGATTTCTTTATCGCTACCTCGAGAGAAGTAGATTCTCTCAAATGAACATGCCTTCTTTTCTAAAGGATCAAGAATTTGAGAACTGAAGTGAGCTCCAGATTTTTTGATAATTAATGCTTCACCCGGCTGAATTTCTTCAATCGATTCGAAAGGAACATTGAAAACTGTTTGAATTGCTGGACGCTCTGAAGCTACGACGATTATTTCGTCGTCAGCGTACTTGTAGGCCGGACGTATTCCCGCTGGGTCTCTTAGCACAAAAGCGTCTCCATGACCTATAAGTCCTGCCATTGCATATCCCCCATCCCAGTTTTTGGCAGATTTTTTGAGGACTCTGGCGATATCAAGCCGTCGTGCAATGATTTCGGATGCAGCCTGTTTATCAAACCCTTCTTTCTTTGCTTCTTTATAGATTTTGGCTACTGCGTCATCTAAGAAATGACCTATACGCTCCATCACGGTCACTGTATCAGCCATAGCCTTAGGATGCTGTCCAATTTGAACTAATTCTTCGAAAAGTTCTTGAACATTGGTCATATTGAAGTTACCTGCAACAATCAGGTTGCGATGCATCCAGTTATTTTGTCTTAAGAAAGGGTGTACACTTTCAATGCTATTTTTTCCAAAGGTTCCGTAACGAACATGGCCTAACATCAATTCACCGAGATAGGGGATATGCTTTTTTAGATAGTCTAGATCTTTTGCTTGATCCCCTGCTTTCTCTATTACACTCTCTATACGCCCATTGATTTGTTCGAATATATCCTGTATGGGTTGTTTTTCTGCCGATCGCACGCGTGCAATATATCGTTCCCCAGGATTCATATCAAACTTGATTGCAGCAAGCCCAGCACCATCTTGACCACGATTGTGCTGCTTTTCCATCATAAGGTACATTTTACTAATTCCATAGAATGGAGTGCCGTATTTTTCTTGATAATAACTGAGCGGTTTTAGGAGTCTTACAAGGGCAATTCCGCATTCGTGTTTAATAGCGTCACTCATATCGAGGATTAGTCAAGTTCTACAGTAAAGTGAGTTAGGTCTTTAAAGCTCTGAAGACGTTTTTTTGCCTCTTCGCTTGTTAAATTCTCCATACGCTCCGTTCCCAGTTTCTCAACGCAAAACGAAGCAAGGTTGGCTCCATGAATAAGTGCGTTTTTTAATCGGTCAAAAGAAATGTGTCTAGAGGCAGCGATGTAACCTGCTAACCCTCCAGCGAATGTATCCCCAGCACCTGTCGGGTCAAACACTTCTTCAAGCGGAAGAGCAGGGGCAAAGAATACTTGATCCTTTTCGAACAATAAAGCTCCGTGCTCACCCTTTTTAATAATGATGTATTTAGGCCCTTTGGCCAGAATGGCTTCAGCGGCCTTTACTAGGGAGTATTCTCCTGACAATTGACGCGCCTCTTCGTCGTTAATTGCTAAAACATCGATTCGTCCTAAAACGGTTTCGAGCTGTCCCGGAGTATTCTCGATCCAATAATTCATAGTATCTAGTATCACTAGATTGGGACGTTTCTTCATTTGATCAAGTACACTGATCTGAATAGCGGGATGTAGGTTTCCTAATAAAAGAATCTCCGCTTCTTGAAAATTTTCAGGAACAACCGGTGAGAAATCAGCAAGGGTATTTAAATCAGTGACTAGGGTGTCACGGGTATTCATATCGTTGTGGTAACGCCCAGACCAGAAGAAAGTTTTACCTCCTTTTACAATCTCTACACCAGAAAGATCTACATTGCGATTAGTCATTAGATCGAGGTGTTTTTGTTCGAAATCGTCTCCAACTACTGAAACAATTCCTACTTCTACATCAAAATGAGTTGCGGCGAGCGCGATGTAAGATGCTGATCCACCTAGTGTTTTATCGGTCTTACCGAAAGGAGTTTCAATGGCGTCGTAAGCCATGGTACCAACTACTAAGAGTTTTGACATGATTTAAAGATTGGTGTTGCAAATATAAGTGCTTTCACTTCAGAGATTAATTTTCAGGATAACCAAAATCGACCTTGAGATTATTTGAATGAGAAGCTTCTACAGCGAGACGATCGCATCGTTCATTCTGTGGGTGATTATTATGGCCTTTAATCCAGTGAAAGCTCACTTCATGTTTTCGATATTCTTTGAGCAGCGCTACCCAGAGGTCAGTGTTTTTGCGACCTTTAAATCCTTTTTTTTCCCAACCAAACACCCAGTTTTTTAAAAAAGCATCTGCCACGTATTTAGAATCAGTGTAGACCCTTACTTTCAGCCGAGATTCGTTTAGCTTCTTTAACCCCTCTATAACTGCGAGGAGTTCCATACGATTGTTAGTAGTGTGCTTAAACCCTTCAGAAAATTCTTTACGATAGTTCTTTTCTGGCCATTCGAGAACGATTCCATATCCGCCCGGGCCTGGATTTCCGCGAGCCGCCCCGTCCGTATATAGATGAATTTCTTTCTGCATGATTTAAAGTAGACTTTCTATCGTTTTTGGAAAGTATTGATATTCGAGTTCATGCACTTTTTGTGCGACTTCTTCAGGAGTTTCTGTGCCGTCTAATCTAACCCTAAATTGTGCGACAACTGTACCATTATCATAAATCTCATCGACCCGGTGAATGGTAATGCCTGTTTCAATCTCACCAGCTGAAACTACCGCTTTATGCACATTCATCCCATACATTCCTTTACCTCCAAACTTGGGGAGCAAGGCAGGATGTACATTCACAATTTTATTTTCAAACGCCTTTACAAAAGAGGGACTAATTTTTTTTAGAAAGCCAGCGAGTACGATTAAACTCGGTGAAAAACTCTTGACCACATCAATAAAAGAAGCGTCTAAATAGGCCGCATTAGTGAATGAATAACAGGGGATGCCTAACCTTATACAGCGCTCGATAACACCCGCATCGGTCTTATTGGTAAATACTCCCGCTACTTTTACTTCGCTATTTGCTTCGAAATAATTAGCGATATTTTCAACATTTGAGCCTGAGCCTGAGGCGAAAAGAACAAGTTTATGCATTTTAGAAGCGGCGGTAGTTAAAGGTACTAAGGTACATTAAAAGGACTTTTTTGCTTGGTAACTTTTAATCAATTAAAGTTTTATACATTTGTCCCGATATAATTTTTAAAAACAAAGATATGTCAGACATTGCATCAAGAGTTAAGGCGATTATCGTTGACAAACTAGGAGTTGATGAAAACGAAGTAGTAACTGAAGCGAGCTTCACTAACGATTTAGGTGCAGACTCTTTAGATACTGTAGAGTTAATCATGGAGTTTGAAAAAGAATTTGATATTCAAATTCCAGACGACCAAGCTGAAAACATTGCTACTGTAGGTCAAGCGATCTCTTATATCGAGGGATCAAAGTAAGGCACTTGTAGCTTAACAATTATCATCCATGTGTGCCAAAGGCACACATGGATTTTTTATATCTTCAATTTGTTAAAGATTTATTGATATGAAACTTAAACGCGTAGTGATTACAGGAATGGGAGCGCTTACTCCCATAGGAAATAATTTAGAATCGTATTGGCAGGGTTTGATCTCTGGCAAAAGCGGAGCTGCACCAATCACCCGTTTTGACGCTGAAAAGTTTAAAACTCGTTTTGCCTGCGAGATCAAGAACTACGATGTAAAAGATCACTTTGATCGCAAAGAGGCACGTAAACTCGATCCCTTTACACAATATGCAATGGTAGCTGCTGACGAAGCAATTTCAGATGCAGATTTGCGATTAGAAAAATTAGATAAATATCGAGTGGGTGTAATCTGGGGCGCTGGTATTGGAGGCTTAGAAACTTTCCAAAACCAAATTATGGAACACGCCAGCGGCGATGGAACTCCGAAGTTCAATCCGTTCTTCATCCCTAAAATGATTGCGGACATTGCCCCAGGTCATATTTCAATTAAGCACGGTTTCATGGGACCGAATTATACCACTGTCTCTGCATGTGCTTCTTCTGCTAATGCGCTCATCGATGCGTTGAATACGATTCGAATGGGTTATTGCGATGTAGTGGTAAGTGGGGGCTCGGAGGCAGCTGTTAACTTATCGGGTGTAGCAGGATTTAATGCAATGCATGCATTATCAACAAATAATGATAGTCCAGAAACAGCTTCCAGACCTTTTGATGCTACACGGGATGGATTTGTTTTAGGAGAAGGCGCTGGAGCCCTAATACTTGAAGAATTAGATCACGCAGTTGCTCGTGGAGCTAAGATCTATGCTGAAGTTATTGGAGGGGGATTATCAAGTGATGCCTATCATCTAACCGCTCCCCACCCAGACGGGCTAGGAGTCATTCGCGTAATGGAGAATTGCTTGAAAGATTCTGGAATTCAACCAGAAGATGTTGATGCGATCAATACACACGGAACTTCAACTCCTCTTGGTGACGTTGCTGAATTAAAAGCAATTTCTACCGTATTTGGAGATCATGCGCCAAATATTAACATCAACTCCACTAAATCGATGACTGGCCACCTTCTCGGAGCTGCTGGAGCCATTGAGGCGATTGCTTCTACGCTTTCTATAGTGAATGGAATCGTACCTCCTACAATTAATCATAAGGTGGAAGATGAGCGAATTGATAGCCGCCTGAATTTAACCCTGAACCAAGCTCAAAAGCGAGATGTGAATATCGCGATGAGTAATACGTTCGGTTTTGGTGGTCACAACGCTTGTGTGGTACTGAAAAAATACAACGCCTAAGAAATGATATTTAAGCGAAGACCCAGAAAGGCTTTATCCGCAGAGGATAAGGCTTTTCTAGTCGAGCTTAAAAAAATTCTTGGGTTCTCCCCAAACGACCTTACTTACTATCAGAGAGCTTTTATTCATCGTTCGATGAACCTTAAAGACGAGAAGGGAGCCCCTATTAACTATGAACGTTTGGAGTTTTTGGGTGATGCAATGATTGGGGTGATTATTTCTAAACATTTGTTTGAGGAGGTTCCGACTGGAGACGAGGGCTATCTCACAAAGATGCGTTCTAAAATAGTTAGTCGTATTCATCTGAATGAACTGGGTAAGGAATTGTCTTTAGAGCGATTTTTGAAAAGTAAGATAGCCAAAGAACAGTTTGGTGATAATCTGTATGGAAATTTATTTGAAGCATTAGTTGGGGCCATTTATCTCGATAAAGGCCACGACTATTGCGAACGGTTTTTGCAAAAACGAGTGATTACACCACATGTGAATATTGAGCGACTTGAAGGTAAGGTAATGTCATATAAGAGTTTGATGATAGAATGGTGTCAGAAACACAAGCACTCGTTTAGCTTTGATGTTTTTGATGATACTGGAGGAGAAGAAAAGACTCACTTTGGCGTGCGTTTCATTGTAGACGGTAAGGTAATTGCTCGAGCTAGAGAAACTGCAAAAAAGAGAGCAGAAGAGAAGGCAGCAAAACGAGCCTTCTTCGCGTTACAGGACACGATAAACCAAAAGTAATGGCAAAACACGTACTTAGTTTCGATCTCGATGAGGAGCCACTTAGTATTATTGCTATTCACAGTGATGAAGAGGATTATCGGTTGGTGTATTGGTTAAATCAAATACTTGGAGTTCAACTTCGAAGAGAAGCTGAAGATTTAGAGTTTGCCAATCATATCTACGCTCCATGGTACGTGTTTGAGAATGAATTGGAGTTTGCGCGATTTGTACTTTTACCCAATAAAACAGAGAAGGACTCAGCAGCGCAGGAGATTGATTTATTTTCAGGCGGGCTTAAACAAGTGTACTATGTACTACCTGAATTTAAAAAAGCAGATTATCTATTAAAGATTGAAGGTGTATCTGATACAGATTTCGCCGAAATGTTAAATAAACTTAAGACTTTACCCGAGATAGTAATGGCGTATGCTTTAAATTCGCAACAAATCAAATCAAGGACAAACTTAATTTTCTAATGCTTATGCATGACCGGAAGAAGACCAAAATATTAGCCACTCTAGGCCCAGCAACCTCTTCAAAGGAGGTCTTAAGAAAAATGATGTTAGCAGGAGTTGATGTTTTTCGTGTTAATTTTTCTCATGCTGATTACGATGCAGTAAGAGAGCGAGTTGAGATGATACGTGAACTAAACAAGGAACTAAGCCGCAACACTGGAATTCTTGCAGATCTTCAAGGGCCAAAACTTCGAGTTGGTGTTATGGAAGACGATATCGAGGTTGCCTCAGGTGATCGTATTGCCTTTAAAACAGGCGAGAAGTTTGTCGGTAACAAGCAGGCAGTTTACATGACCTATCCTGAATTTCCACATGATGTAAAGCCAGGTGAGCGCATCCTTCTCGACGATGGTAAGTTGATTTTTAGAGTAGTTGAAACCAACGGTAAAGACACTGTTATAGCAGAAGTTGAGCAGGGAGGACCTTTAAAGTCTAAGAAAGGGGTTAACCTTCCAAATACAGATATTTCGCTTCCTGCACTTACTCCTAAGGATGTTGAGGATGCAATCTTTGCAATTTCACTTCAGGTAGATTGGCTTGCGCTTTCTTTTGTTCGACACGCACAAGACATTAAAGACCTTCAAATACTTATTGAAAAGCATTCAGACTATAAGATTCCCATCATCTCTAAAATCGAAAAGCCAGAGGCCATCAACAATATTGACGAGATCGTCAAGTTAAGTGACGGAATCATGGTTGCCCGTGGAGATTTAGGTGTTGAAATACCTGCAGAAGAGGTTCCTCTGCTACAGAAAAAGCTTGTTCAAAAGTCAAAAGACGCCCGTATCCCTGTAGTTATTGCAACTCAAATGATGGAGACGATGATGGAAAGTTTAACTCCAACACGTGCTGAGGTAAACGATGTCGGAAACTCTGTAATGGATGGTGCCGATGCGGTGATGTTGTCAGGAGAAACCTCTGTAGGTAAATACCCTGTTGAAGTTGTTGCAAAGATGGCTTCAATTATTCGCGCCGTCGAAAATGTGGACACCTTCTGCCCACAAGTTGAACCTTCTTTGATTCGTACGAACCGATTTGTCTCTAAGGCCATATGTCAGCATGCAGCACTTCTTGCCAACGAGGTGGAAGCGAAAACAATTATGACACTTACTAATTCTGGTTATACGGCATTTCAGGTGTCTGCATGGAGACCGAAATCGTTTGTTTTAGCTTTTACTGATAACCGAAGAATATTAGGGCGATTAAACCTTCTTTGGGGGGTCTATGCTCACTTTTATAACGGATACGCTTCTACTGATGAAACCGTAGAAGACATTATCAATATCGCTAAAGACCACAATTATCTCAGAAAGGGAGATATGGCTGTAACCTTGACGTCTATGCCCATAGAGAAAAAGGGAATGGTCAATAGCCTTCGTGTAACGGAGGTGGAATAAGCTTCTGCTATGAAGCCTGAAATCGAACGAAAATTTCTATTAACGCCTGAACAGGCATTGATTTTAAAAGCTGAGGCAACTCAAAGGCAAAAAATCAGACAGGGTTACCTAGCCGAAGGTAACCATGTGATATTGCGGGTTCGCATTTTAGATGAAACAGCATATTTAACGATAAAGGAAAAAACTAAAGGCAGTTCGAGGCTAGAGCTAGAAACCCCTATTAAACTATCTGACGGACAGAAGCTTTTAGCGCTCTGTTCGAATCAAATTGATAAAACGAGACATTTGATAAGACGTGACTATCTCATCGAATTGGATGAATTTCATGGCAACAATGACGGTCTCTGGCTCGCTGAAATTGAATTCGATTCTGTTGAGGCATCCGAGGACTTCAAACCTCCAATTGGGCTAGGTAAGGAAGTAACAGAGGACTACAGGTACTACAACTCATATTTAGTAAACCATCCGTATTTAAATTGGTAAGTTTTAATGCAGCCCTTTGAACTGCTCTAAGAATCTTAAGTCATTCTCGCTAAGGAGCCGGATATCTGGAATCTGATGAAGCAATAGCGCGATACGATCTATTCCCATTCCAAAGGCATAACCAGAGTATTCTTCAGGATCAATTCCGCAGTTTTTGAGCACATTTGGATCGACCATTCCACACCCCATGATTTCTAACCACCCTGTACCTTTCGTCATTCGGTAATCAGTCTCTGTTTCAAGGCCCCAATATACATCTACTTCTGCACTTGGTTCTGTAAAAGGGAAGTAGGAAGGGCGAAGACGTATTTCAGATTTTCCAAAAAGTTCGGTGGTGAAGTATTGAAGCGTTTGTTTCAGGTCTGCAAACGATACGTTCTTATCGATATATAGCCCTTCGATTTGATGAAAGAAGCAGTGAGATCTCGCTGAAATCGCTTCGTTTCGGTAAACTCTTCCTGGTGAAATCGTTCGAATAGGAGGCCTATTCTCTTCCATAAAACGAACTTGAACAGATGAGGTATGAGTTCTCAGAAGGATATCAGGATCGGTCTGTATAAAAAAGGTATCCTGCATATCTCTTGCTGGATGATGATCAGGTAAATTAAGAGCGGTGAAATTATGCCAGTCATCTTCGATTTCTGGCCCTTCTGAGACTGTAAATCCGATAGTTGAGAAGATATCGATAATTCGATTCCTAACGATAGAAATGGGATGTCTAGAGCCTATTTGAAGAGGAAAACCCGGACGAGTCAAATCTTGCTTTGACCCTGATTTTTTCTTTGTAGATTTTAGTATTCCTTTTTGCTCATCTAATTTTTCTTGAACCTTTCCTTTTAATTCATTAACTACCTTACCGAAGGCTTTCTTGTCTTCAGGGGCAACAGATTTAAAGGCTGCAAAAAAAGTATTTAACAATCCTTTCTTTCCTAGATACTCTAATCGAAACGATTCTAAGGCTTCAGTATTTGAAGCTTCAAAATGTGTGACTTTTTCTATGTGACCTTTAATTTCTTCAATCATTATCCCAAAATATGCGACAAATTTAATAAAACCTCTGAGAGGCTTTAGGATAGGAATCACTATAAATTCTTAATTTTGAAAAAAATTGTTTAAATGAATAATCTCAAGTCTGATATACCAGCTAGTATCGTTGTATTTTTTGTTGCTTTACCTCTTTGTTTGGGTATTGCATTAGCCTCTGGCGCCCCTCTTATATCGGGATTAATCGCAGGAATTGTAGGAGGTATTATTGTTGGTTCTTTAAGTGGCTCACAAATAGGAGTTAGTGGCCCAGCAGCTGGCCTAGCAGCTATTGTATTATCTGCCATAACTAGTTTGGGAGGCTTTGAAACCTTTTTAGTAGCTGTAATTTTAGCTGGAATTTTTCAGATAATTCTTGGGGTAATGAAAGCGGGTGTAATTGGGTATTTTTTCCCAGCATCAGTAATCAAAGGAATGTTGTCAGCGATAGGCATCATCATTATCCTCAAACAAATCCCTCACTTCTTTGGTTATGATGCTGATTGGGAAGGAGATCTTGGTTTTATTGAGTCGGATGGCAGTAATACTTTTAGTCGTCTTATTATGACGGCTAAGCAAATTAGTACTGGATCAACTATCATTGCGGTTGTTTCTTTAGCACTTTTAATTCTTTGGGATAAAGTGCTCACTCATAAAGGTCAGATTTTCAGAATTGTTCAAGGACCCATTGTTGCTGTTGCACTAGGCATCGTGTATTCTGTCTCATTTGCAGATGACGCATTATTGGGGATTTCTTCTGAACACCTTGTTGCCGTTCCTATTTTTGATCTTGGAGCTGGAATAGCTAACCAATTGACCTTTCCAAATTTTGGAGCAATTCAAAATACAGAAGTTTGGATTGTTGCAATTACTATATGTGTGGTAGCCAGTTTAGAGACCTTACTATGTGTAGAGGCAACTGATAAATTGGATCCCCATAAACGGGTTACTCCAACGAATCGTGAATTATTCGCACAAGGTGTAGGTAACGTGGTTTCAGGTGCAGTTGGAGGGCTACCAATCACTCAAGTTATTGTTCGAAGTTCGGCAAATATTCAGTCCCGAAATAAAACAAAAGCATCGGCAATTATTCACGGGTTTTTATTGCTTATCGCGGTTTTCATACTTCCAAACGTGATTAACTTAATTCCACTTTCAGTACTTGCCGCTATTCTTTTAATGGTCGGTTACAAATTGGCTAAACCCGCGTTATTCAAATCGATGTATCGCTTAGGGAAAAAGCAATTTGTGCCTTTTATAGTTACAATTGTAGGAATTGTATTTACCGATTTATTGATCGGTATTATCTTAGGCCTAGCAACCTCGATAGTTATTATTTTGCTAGAAAGCTTTAATAATTCTCATTTCATGCATATGAAAAAAGAAGAGAATTTAAGCAGTATTGTGTTAGCTGAAGAGGTAACCTTTTTCAATAAGGCAGCGATACTGAAATCACTTCAAGAAACGCCTGATGGGAGTAAACTTGAAATCGATTTCAGAGCTACCGTATTTATTGATTACGACGTTATTGAAATTCTTCATGAATTTCAAGAAAAAGCATCAGAGAGAAAGATTTCAATCACATTCATTTTTGAAAATGAAACGGTAAATTCTCCGACGAATCTGATAGAACGACTCCTGAATAAACGAAAGATTCAGGCTTAGAAAAAAAATCGTTTAGTCTAGAAAAGTAACTTTACCAGAACCAACGTCGTACATTGCGCCTACGATACTGATTTTGCCTTCCTCTTCTAATCGTCTAAGCACGTTCGATTTTACGCGAATATCCTCAACCGAGTGCTGAACATTATTTTTTGCAACGCTATTAACGAAATCCAAATTAGAAGAATTTCGAATAGCTGGGTCTTCAGGTTTATCGGTCGCTTTAACTGAGGCATTGATCTTTGATAATAAACTTGTAAGATTACCCAGTTCAACACTATCACAAGCCCCCTTTACGGCACCACAAGAGGTGTGCCCAAGAACTACAATCGCTTTAGAACCTGCTGCTGCACAGCCAAACTCTAAACTACCTAAGATATCTTCGTTAATAATATTACCCGCAACAGTGGCTACAAATAAGGATCCTATTCCTTGATCAAATACAGTTGTCACAGGAACTCTTGAGTCAATGCAGCCAACAACACATGCGAAAGGGTATTGTCCCTTCGAAGTTTCTTCAACTTGGGCGATCAAGTCTCTTTCTTTCATTTCACGATTAATAAATCGGGCGTTACCTTCTTTTAGAAGCTCGATAGCCTCTTGAGGTGACAATTTTGATTGAGATTCTGCTGTTTGAGTTGGCATTTATACTTAAAATTTAGATTTAATAATTATTTACGAATTTAAAGATTATGAAATTATTCTTTGATGAATCGAATCGATGAAGTAGGTATCCATCCTGATTGTCCGTTCGCAATTTCAATTTTCTGAAAACTTTCAAAGGATTCTATCGGTTTTACTTTGGTGCCTTCATGTAATTCAAAAATTACAGATGCGTCAATTTTAGGATCACTTAATACTGTTATAGCAGGTTCAAAAACAATTGCGTAGTTTTCTCTTTGCTCACTACTTTTTATGAAAAGAAGTATTAAAAATGTAAATACACCAATAATCAAGTTAGGGATGGCTAATTTTCCTAAACGAGACTTAGCAACCCGAGTAATTGCAAATAAAAGCGCGAAAATAAAACTGGTTGCAGCCCAAGCTTCGCTATTCATAAGACCAATAAGAAACTCATAAACGCGCTTTAAAAGAGAATCTGGCAGTGGTTCTATTCGGTCGATACGTTGATTCTCAGCAAAGCGTAAATTATTTATGAGATCAGTGTCTTTTTTGAAGTAGACTAAGCCCTTTTCATAGTAAAGAATACTTGACGCTGTCTGACCATTTTTGTAATAGGCGTTACCTAAATTCAAATAGACTTCTTTAGAATGAAGCCCTTCTGCTAGTACCTCTTGGTAGGCCCTAATTGCTGAAGCGTAATCTTCTTCTAGATAGGCCTTGTTTCCTGTTTCAAAGGCCTGTAATCCTTTATCAATGTATACTTCTTGCCCATAAGACATTAGCCCTAAAGTCAGATTAATAAGTAAGATTAAGTTTCGCATAGGTCTACAAAAGGTCTTCGATGATTTTGTGAAGTTCTTTTAAATCTTCTCTAAAAGGCACACTGCTTGTTCCGCTATATTTCACCATAAGGATTCGATCGTGAATTGTATTTATTCTTTCAATCAAGGCGTCATCAATTTTCAGCTCCTGCAATTTATATTCTCGTTCCTGCTTAGAAAATGTGGATAGATTACTTCCGGTATGTTTTTCTAGACTTAAAAATAGTATTTCAGAGGCTGTAGAGTAAAATTCGGGATTCTGATCTGCTGCCAATTTATTAGCGCGTTTCAAAAGTGCTGTGATTTTTTTCGGAAGTGCTTTTTTAGCTTTTTTATCAGAAGAGCGCAGATTGCCTCGAATGATGTTGAATAGTGGATTTACAATAAGCCCCATGAACAATAGAAACAATAGAAGTGTATAATATAGATTACTGTCATACCATTTCTTATTATGGATTGTTTGAAGACTTGTTTGATAGGCATTAGAGATAAAACTATCAGAAACAGCTAGAGGGCTATTTTCTGCCTTTGGGGTTGAGGGATTGGTGGTTGGAAGTATTGCACTTCCCTCTACAACAAGATCAAAAGGTTCACTGCTGAGTGTTTTGTAATTGTTTGTGCTGGGATCAAAGTAGGTAAACTCAATGGGGTCGACAGGATAACTTCCGGCATATCTTGGCACCACTGTATACGAATTACTGACAGCCCCGATCATACCTTCTCGGTTTACTCGAACGTTATCAGTGTATTCAGGGTCGTATTTTTCGAGTGCTGAGGGTAAACTTAACTTAGGAATAGAGAGTAATTTTAAATTCCCTTTCCCGCTTACCAGGACCTTGATTTGAGTAGATTCATTGGTCTCTAAATAGGATCTACTAGTATCTACCAAGAGATCAAAATCCCCGACAGCTCCACTAAAATTCAAAGGTT
>JAAZVG010000129.1 GCA_018623655.1 Flavobacteriaceae bacterium | reverse complement strand
GCTAAGGTACAACCTTTCGCTTAGGCCTGAATTAGTACCTTTATCGCAAATACCATTGTCATCGCATGAAAAAAATTCAGATGGTTGATCTTCAAGGTCAACTAGAACCTATAAAAACTGATGTGCTCAATCGATTTGAAACCATTCTCGAAGAAGCCAGTTTTATCAATGGAGGCGCCGTTTCTCAATTTCAGAAAGAACTCGAAATCTACCTTGGGGTAAAACACGTGATCCCTTGTGCCAACGGAACAGATGCCCTGCAAATCGCAATGATGGGGCTTGGTTTAGAACCTGGAGATGAGGTGATTACTGCAGATTTTACATTTGCTGCGACCGTGGAGGTGATTGCCCTGCTGGGGCTGACTCCAGTTCTAGTTGATGTGTATGAAGATGATTTTACCATCAATGTAGAAGCCGTTCGAGCTGCGATTACATCGAAAACTAAAGCAATAGTTCCCGTTCATCTTTTTGGCCAGTGCGCAAATATGGATGAGCTCATGGAATTATCAAAAGAGCACGATTTGTTTATCATCGAGGATAATGCTCAAGCAATAGGCGCAAAATATCATTCGAAGACAGGGGCACGACCGATGGCTGGTACTATAGGTCACGTTGGTGCTACTTCGTTCTTCCCATCTAAGAATCTCGGAGCTTATGGTGATGGGGGAGCTTTATTTACCAATGATGATGATCTGGCTCACACCTTAAGAGGTATCGTAAATCATGGGATGTATAAACGATATCATCACGATGTGGTAGGAGTAAATTCTAGATTGGATAGCTTGCAAGCATCAGTATTAAGCGCAAAACTTCCACATTTAGATGACTATAATTATCGAAGAAGAGCCGCTGCTAGAGCTTATAATAAGGCATTAGCGAATACACCTTTTGTTACCTTGCCGATTACCGTTACCGATTGTGAGAATGTTTGTGAGTCATGCACTTGTCATGTATTTCATCAGTACACATTGAAAATTTCTGGGGGACATCGCGATGCGCTCGCTGCACATTTTGTAGAAAAACAAATCCCTCATGGGATTTACTACCCCATCCCTTTACACAAGCAAAATGCCTATAAAGATCAGCGCTACCGAGAAGACAATTTTGAGGTGACTAATCGAATTTCAGATGAGGTTTTATCACTTCCGATGCATACTGAACTTACTGATGAGCAGATTAGCTATATTACCAAAACTATTCACGAATTCTTAAGTAAAAGAAAATGAAAATTTTAGTCACGGGAGGCTTAGGATATATCGGATCACATACTGTAGTAGCATTATCTGAGGCAGGATACGAAGTTGTAATCGTAGATAATCTTTCAAATACACGAATAGAGGTTTTAGATGGGATTGAATCAATTATTGGCAATCGCCCTTCTTTTTATGAATTAGACCTTAGAAACGAGTCTCAGGTAATCGAACTTTTTGCCAAGGAGCCAACTATTGAGGGAGTAATACATTTCGCTGCCTCAAAAGCAGTAGGGGAAAGCGTTGAAAATCCACTCCTGTATTATGAGAACAATCTTTCTGGCTTTATCTATTTATTGAAACAGCTTTCGCAAAAACGAAAGTCACATTTGATTTTCAGTTCCTCTTGTACGGTTTATGGTCAGGCCGATAGACTGCCAATAACCGAAGAGGCGCCTATTAAGGTGGCTGAGTCTCCTTATGGCAACACAAAGCAGATCGGAGAAGAGATTCTCAAAGATACCGTTAAAGTGAGTTCGGGGCTGAGCGCGATCGCACTTCGCTACTTCAACCCTGTTGGGGCGCATGCTTCAGCTAAAATTGGTGAGCTGCCTCTGGGTGTTCCTCAGAATTTAGTTCCATTTATTACCCAAACAGCCGCGGGACTTCGTAAGGAACTTGCCGTTTTTGGTGATGATTATCCTACTCCTGACGGTACATGCATTCGCGATTACATTCATGTGGTAGACTTAGCTGAAGCACATGTAGCTGCACTAACACGATTGGTAAAAGAAGAATCAGTGAGCAATTATGAGATTTTTAATCTGGGAACCGGCAAGGGGAGTTCAGTTTTAGAGGTAATTCAAAGCTTTGAAAAGGTTAGCAGCTCAAAACTACCCTATCGCATCGCTGCAAGAAGAGAGGGTGATGTGATTCAGGCTTTTGCCGATACTGAAAAGGCGAATAAAGTACTTGGTTGGAAATCAAAATACAGCCTAGATGATGCGCTTTCTTCTGCCTGGGCGTGGGAAAAAAAATTAAGAAACATCAACTAATTTCATTCGCTAACTATAGTTTCTACTTTATGAAAAATTGGATTTATATCGTGGTATTTACTCTGTCTATTCAAGCGGTAAGTGCTCAAAAATATTACCTACAGTGCGGAAACATATTTGATCCGTCATCAGAAAGATGGCAAAAGGAAAAAACCGTAGTTGTTGAGGGTAAACGGATCGTTGGGGTATTAAATGGATATGTTGATGCTTTAGGAGAAGATCAAAATATCGACTTGAAGAAGGCCTATGTTATGCCCGGATTTATCGATATGCATGTACATATTGAGTCTGAATCTAACCCTCGTTCTTATCTCAACCGTTTTACTTTAAATGAGGCTGACGTTGCTTTTAGAGCTGCAGTTTATGCGAATAAAACCTTACTTGCAGGATTTACTACTGTTCGTGATTTAGGTGGTTCGGGAGTAAATATCGCTTTAAAGAAAGCAGTTGAAGCAGGACTTGTTGATGGTCCTCGCATTTTCACCACAGGAAAAACGATAGGGTCTACCGGAAGTCATGCTGACCCTACTTCGGGTGTTCGTAAAGATCTAATGGGTGATCCGGGTCCGGTGGATGGAATTGTGAATAGCCCTGAAGATGCTCGTAAGGCGGTAAGGCAGCGATATAAGGATGGAGCAAATACAATCAAAATTACAGCCACAGGTGGAGTGTTGAGTACGACAAAAAATGGTAAGAATGCCCATTTCACCATTGAAGAGATTAAAGAAATTGTGAAAACTGCTGAAGATTATGATTTTTTAACTGCTGCACATGCACATGGTGATGAAGGTATGCGAAGAGCTGTAGTTGCTGGTATTCATACTATTGAGCACGGAACGCTAATGAGCGAGGCTACGATGGATCTAATGATTAAGTATGGCACTTATTTGGTACCTACTATCACTGCAGGAAAACAGGTTTCGATCAATGCTGAGATTGAAGGCTATTACCCTCCTATGGTAGCGGCTAAGGCGAAAGAAATAGGTGGAAAGCAGTCTCAAGCTACTTTTTCAAAGGCATACAGGAAAGGTGTTAATATCGCCTTCGGTACAGATGCTGGAGTTTTTAATCATGGAGAAAATGCCAGAGAGTTCTTTTATATGCATGAAGCCGGTATGCCAGTAAAAGAGGCCTTAAAGGCTGCCACCTTAGTCAATGCGAGATTACTAGGAATGGGGGATGAATTAGGTCAAATCAAGAAAGGGTTTTTAGCTGACATCGTGGCTACTGAAGAGCATCCTGAAGAAAATGTATTAGCGCTTCAAAACATTCATTTTGTGATGAAAGAAGGAAAACGGGTTAAATAATTTGGAAAAGCCTTAAAATCTTCGCGTTAACTCACCAAACATTGTACTTTTGTAGTGAAGACAGCTGACCGATTTCATGGATAAATTTTCCTTTCTCAACGCGGCACATACGACTTTATTCGAGTCGCTTTATGAACAATATCGAACCTCACCTGATCGTGTTGAACCGAGTTGGAAGGCGTTCTTTCAAGGATTTGACTTTGGTGCCGAAAGCGTTCTAGAAGACTGGGATTTAGGTGAATTATCTAATGGTAAACTGAACCATTCTAATAATGGAGTTTCTGTCAGTGTACCTGAATCTGTTCAAAAAGAGTTCCAAGTAGTAAAACTGATCGATGGATATCGTTCGAGAGGCCATTTATTCACCAAAACAAACCCTGTTCGGGAGCGAAGAAAGTATCGTCCAAATTTAGCGCTTTCAAATTTCGGATTGTCAGAATCTGATTTAGATACCATTTTTAATGCTGGAGAGATTCTCGGTATTGGTTCTTCTTCATTGCGAATTATTATCGATCATCTCGAACGAATTTATTGCGATTCGATCGGTGTTGAATACATGTATATTCGAACTCCTGAGCGCATTGAATGGATTCAAAATTATTTAAATCAAAATGACAATCGATCTCAGTTTAGTGCTGAGAAGCAAAAATACATCCTTGAGAAACTCAATCAAGCGGTAAGTTTTGAACGTTTCTTGCATACGAAGTATGTAGGCCAAAAACGTTTTTCGCTTGAGGGGAATGAGTCTTTGATACCAGCCTTAGACGCCATTATTGAACATGCAGCAGATAAAGGTGTTAAGCAATTTGTTATGGGAATGGCGCACCGTGGGAGGCTCAATGTACTTACCAATATATTTGGTAAATCTCCGAAAGATATTTTTTCTGAGTTTGATGGTAAGGATTACGAAGAAGCCATCTTTGATGGTGATGTGAAATATCATTTGGGCTGGACCTCAAAGCGAGAAACAAATAATGGTCATGTTGTAAACATGAATATTGCTCCAAATCCTTCACAT
>JAAZVG010000128.1 GCA_018623655.1 Flavobacteriaceae bacterium | reverse complement strand
TAGTGCACACGATGCGTTAGCTCGGGTTTTAGTGGATATGAGTCAACGATTAAATTGGACTAAGAAAAACTACTTTAACCTAGCGGTAATCGGATTATCACTATCCAATCTTTCAGTGATTATTGGGTTCACCAGCTCGATGGGCAAATTGGTGAGTATAGCGACCTTTGCATCCTTTGTCTTTGCTCCTATACTAGGCTATATGAATCACCGATTAGTTTTTGCAAAGGATTTCCCAAGTAAACCTTCAATGAGCATGAGGTTCTTGAGCTACTGTGGGATGATTTTTCTCGGAGGATTCTCGATTTACTATCTGATCAGCTTATTCTGATGCACTAGCAACCTCGGCAGAACGATCGATTTTTTTAATGAGTCCTTGAAGCACCTTCCCTGGGCCGTATTCTGTAAATGAAGTAGCACCATCTTCAATCATTTGCTGAACGCTCTGGGTCCATTTTACTGGGGCCGTTAATTGAGCGATCAGCTGAGCTTTTAAACGTTCACTATCCGTTACTGCTGTGGCACTTACATTTTGATAGATCGGATATTTTGGGCTTGAGAAAGTAGTAGCTTCAATCGCTGATGCTAATGCTTCCTTAGCCGGAGCCATTAGCGGTGAATGAAAAGCACCTCCTACTGGTAAAATAAGCGCTCGTCTTGCTCCCGCTTCTTTCATTTTTTCACAAGCTAACTCTACTGCCTCATAAGCACCCGAAATTACCAATTGACCAGGACAGTTATAATTAGCAGCTACAACCACACCTTCAATGGTCTCACATACTTCTTCAACTACAGCATCTTCAAGTCCTAAAACAGCAGCCATAGTTCCTCTTTGTAAACCACAAGCTTCTTGCATGGCCTGAGCTCGTTGAGCAACCAATTTCAATCCGTCCTCAAAGGTTAAAACACCGGCAGCTACAAGAGCCGAAAACTCTCCTAAAGAATGCCCTGCAACCATGCTAGGATTAAAAGAATCTCCTTCAAGTAGCGCTTCAACAACCGAATGAATGAAAATAGCAGGTTGAGTTACTTCAGTTCGCTTTAATGCCTCAGCATCACCTTCAAACATCACATCAGTAATTCGAAAGCCAAGAATTTCATTTGCCTTTTCAAAATAAGATTTAGCTAGAGGCGATTGCTCGAATAACGCTTTACCCATTCCTACAAACTGAGCCCCTTGACCGGGAAAAACTGCTGCTTTCATATTAAAAATTTTAGCGAAAATACGGCAAGGTTAACAATTCAGCACTTCGTATTTTTGTAAAAAGTTTTGAAAATGGAATACAACATCACCACAATAGAAACGAAACACCCTTCAATTCTCAAGTTTCAAGCGAATCACTTTTTAGTTAAAGGCACTTATGAATTTGCGTCTATTGATGATACTAAAAACGCACCTTTGGCTTATGAATTATTCCAATTACCTTTTGTAAAGACGGTTTATATAGCGAGTAATTTTATTGCGATACAGCGCTATGATATTGTGGAGTGGAATGATGTAAAGGATGCTGTTGCTCAGCGATTGGTAGATTACCTCAACGAAGGTGAACCTGTAGTACACGAAACCACCACTGGAGGTCCTCAGGCAATTACCGTTTATGCCGAAGCTACTCCTAATCCTGGAGTGATGAAGTTTGTCGCAAACAAGCCCATAGTACCGGCGCTCTATGAATTCAAAAATATCGACGAAGCTAAAAATGCTCCACTTGCTACTGCTCTTTTTCAAAAATCATATGTGAAACAAGTTTTTATGGATGAAAATTATGTTTCGGTAACCAAATACGACATCGGAAACTGGGACGAAATCACTGTAGAACTAAGAGAACTGATCAGAGATTTCATGGCAAGTGACAAAGAAGCGGTCATTACTCAAAAGATTGCAAGTACGAAATCTAAAGAGGATATCCCGGCCAATGAAGCACCTACCCCTTTTCCTTCAGCAAATATTGAGGAAGGAAGTATCGAGGCCAAAATCGTATCTATCCTAGAGGAATATGTTAAGCCTGCTGTTGCTGCAGATGGGGGTAATATTGCCTTCGAGAAATTTGATTCAGAAACTAAAGCCGTTCACGTTGTTCTGCAAGGAGCATGTAGCGGATGTCCCTCATCTACATTTACCTTGAAAAATGGTATTGAAACCATGCTTCAAAATATGCTCGGTGATCAGGTCGGACAAGTAATCGCAGTAAATGGCTAATGATTCGTATAAAGCCAACGATCTTCAATTCGAGAGTTCTCCATACCTCTTACAACACGCCTACAATCCTGTAGACTGGAAGCCTTTCAACAAAGAAATTCTTGACAAAGCCAGAAAAGAACAAAAGCTTTTATTCATAAGTATTGGTTATTCTGCCTGCCACTGGTGCCATGTCATGGAATCTGAATGTTTCGAAGACCAAGGGGTAGCCGATTTTCTAAAACAGCATTTTATCTCAATCAAAGTTGATCGCGAAGAACGGCCTGATGTCGATCAAATTTATATGGATGCGCTTCAGCTTATGACAGGTTCGGGCGGATGGCCTCTTAACGTAATATGCCTGCCAGATGGGAGACCTTTCTGGGGAGCAACCTATCTACCTAAAGATCGATTTCTCGCATCTCTAAACCAATTGATTTCTATTTACAGCGAAGATATCGAACGAGTTCTAGAATACGCAGCTTCACTGTTTAGAGGTTTAAAAGGGATGACCGACATTGTTTCTGAATCACATAACCCTGAGCCTATCGACCATTCCTATGCTGTAGAAGTCTATCTGGAAGCCCTAGATCCGATATATGGCGGTTTCAAAGGCGCTCCAAAATTCATGATGCCCAACACTCTTGAATATCTGTTGCATTACCAGAGCCTTAAGCCTTCTACAGAGCTACAGAAAATTATCAAAACAAGCCTTCTTCGAATGGGGTACGGAGGTGTTTTCGATCACATCGAAGGTGGATTCTCAAGATACAGTGTAGACGATCGATGGCACATTCCACACTTCGAAAAAATGGCCTACGACAATGCTCAACTACTTGGTCTATACGCTGAAGCATACCAGTATTTCCACGAACCCTATTTCAAAGAAATCGTATCAAAAACAGTCACATTTATCCAATCCCATTTCATTGATCCTGATACTGGCGGATGTTTCACTGCATACGACGCAGACTCCTTAAATGCAGAAGGAATTCTTGAAGAAGGAGCCTATTACGTTTTCACTAAAGATGAATTACAAGAAACACTTGGCAATGATTTCGAACTGTGCTCGTTGGCCTACAACATCAACGATTTCGGTCACTGGGAGAATGGTAAGTATGTTCCAATCAGAACACTAACCAATTCGGACATTGCATCTAAATTAGGCATCGATGAACTAGAGGTTTCAACACAACTAGAACGCACCATTCAGCAGTTGAAAGAAATACGCAATAGTAGAGCCCTCCCCCTTCGAGATCATAAAATACTGATGAGCAATACGGCTATGATGGCTATCGGCCTCAGTAGAGCCTACCGATTTGTATTGCGAGAAGATCAATCGATTAAGGAGGCCGCAATTAAAGCTATAAACTTTGTTTTAAACCGGATTGGTGAGGACGGTAGTCTTCTCAGAAACCACACGGGTGATAGGGCTTCCCTTGAAGGGGTACTCGAAGATTATGCTTTTGCCATAGCAGCACTGATAGAAGGTTATGAATTATGTTATAATGAAAAATACTTAGAGGGAGCGCTGCAACTTAATAACTATGTAATCGATCATTTTAGTTCTGATAACGCACTATTTTATTACACTTCAATAAAGAGCAATGAGCTCATAAGAAGAAGCATAGAAACAGAAGATAATGTCATCAACTCATCGAATTCAATGATGGCAATAAATTTCTTTAAACTCTATCAGTTCGGAGTCGGAAAGGAATTAAAGTCGAGAGCACAGGCCATGCTATTTCAAATGAAAGATCGGGTGAGTCAGTTTCCTAAAAACCATTCGAATTGGCTTAGGCTATCCCTTTTACTAGGAAACACCTTCGAACTTACAGTCATAAGCGGTAAAGATGCCTTTGAATGGTCAGACCAGCTAGATTCAAAATGGATTCCTCATCGATTGATTGCAGCAAGTGACACAAAATCAAGTCTTGATCTTTTCGAAGATCGTTTTTCAGAAGAACAAACATTTATATTTGTATGTGTCGAAGGGCGTTGTTTATTACCAAATACCAACCCTAAGAACTACAAACCGATAAACGTTTCAATATGTTAGAACAAACAATAAAAAACTACGAAGAGCACGTTAAAAAGCTTATCAATTTGTTATGGGAGATTTTCCCAAACCTAGTTTCTGCCCTCATTCTCGGTTTTGTCGGGTGGTGGGTGATCAAGCTAATCAATATCGGTGTAGCTAAGTTTTTTGAGAAAAGAGACTATGACCGCACACTAGAAACCTTCCTAGAAGACTTCATCAACAATGGGCTAAAAGTGCTTTTATTCGTGATGGTGATTACCCAAGTTGGGGTAGAAACCTCATCACTGATTGCTATGCTTGGAGCAGCGGGTCTTGCACTCGGTCTTGCCCTTCAAGGATCACTTTCTAATTTTGC
>JAAZVG010000127.1 GCA_018623655.1 Flavobacteriaceae bacterium | reverse complement strand
TTCCTCGGCTTTATGAGCTAACATCGCACCAGCAACAACATCTCCAATTGCATAAATATGAGATTCTTTCGTTTGAAGATGACCATTCGTAATTATTCTGCCACGATCATCTACCTCTATTTGCGTATTTTCTAATCCTAACCCTTCAGTATTTGGAACACGACCTACAGAAACAAGTGCGTAATCACCCTCAAAAACAACTTCCTGATCTTTCTTGTTTGTTGCTTTAACGATCACCTGATCTGTATTTCTAAGAACACTTGATACCTTGTGAGACACATAGAATTTAACCCCCTGCTTTTTCATAACCTTAGTTAATTCTTTAGAAAGAGCAGCATCCATTGTAGGAATAATACGATCCGCATACTCGATAATACTAACCTCAGCGCCTAATCTGCGATATACTTGACCAAGTTCAAGACCAATTACCCCTCCTCCTATTACAATCAAATGTTTAGGAACCTCACTCAGCGATAGTGCTTCTGTTGAAGTTATAATTCGATCTTTATCGAGTTCAATAAAAGGCAAATTGCCAGGCTTAGAACCTGTAGCGATAATGTACTTGGATGACGTAACTTCAACCGTTCCATCTTCACCAGCAACCAGAAGTGTTTTAGCGTCTTTAAAACTACCCAACCCTCTAATTATTTCGATTTGGTTTTTTTCCATTAAATATTCGATTCCCTTAACGGTTTGATCAACTACTGATTGCTTTCTCTCAACCATTTTTTGGAAATCAAAGCTAACACCCCCCGAAATCTGTATACCGTGATTTTCAAAATCGTGAGTAGCCTCTTCATACCTATGCGACGAATCTAGTAGTGCTTTAGACGGAATACATCCAACATTCAGACAAGTACCTCCTAAAGTGCTGTCCTTCTCAACAATAGCGGTTTTTAAACCTAATTGAGCTGCACGAATGGCAGAAACATACCCCCCAGGACCTGAACCTATAACTACTAAATCAAACGTTTTCATTCTATTTTAATCAAAATTTTAACCCTGCAAAATTACCTAAAATTGGATAGATTTTGGACATTACTTAGTTAATGTTGTAATATCGTAAGAACTTATAAATTCTCTGAATGAAGTCTACCCAACCTATCAGCCTAACCTTAGCCTTAACTCCTCTATTGTTGTTGGTTATCCTATTGGGAATCAACGTGTTTTACTTCGGAGATGCAAGCTTAGACGGTTCAAATCAATTTATTTTACTCATAGGAGGTTTTCTAGCAGCACTTGTTGGGTTTTATCAGAAGGTATCCTACGAGAATATGATGGATGCCGTATCCAACAATTTAAAATCGACTTCAGGATCATTACTCATACTGCTTATGGTAGGGGCCCTGTCAGGTTCTTGGTTAATTAGCGGAATCATCCCAAGCATGATTTTTTATGGGATAAAAATTCTTAATCCGACGGTCTTTTTAGCAGCTAGTGTGGTTATCTGTGCCCTAATATCGGTGGCTACAGGTAGTTCTTGGACTACTTCTGCAACGGTAGGGATCGCACTGATCGGCGTAGGAAATGCAATGGGTGTTCCTGTTGGAATGACTGCTGGAGCAATCATTTCAGGTGCTTATTTTGGAGATAAAATGTCCCCTTTAAGCGACACCACCAATTTAGCTCCTGTAATGGCAGGGGGAGAACTATTCAGTCATATCCGTTATATGACCTATACAACGATACCATCAATAGTGATTACGCTGATCGTTTTTATCGTTTTAAGCCTAGGGCTAGAGGTTAATGGTGCTGTTGAAACGGAATCGCTCAATGCAGCCATTCAAGAGCGTTTCTTTATCAGTCCAATCCTTTTTATTGTTCCTGTTTTAGTCGTGCTTATGATTGTTAAAAAGACTCCACCCCTTATCGCTCTATTAGCGGGAACCTTACTAGGAGGTGTTGTTGCTTTAATTTTTCAACCTAGCCTTGTCGCTTCAATTACCGGAGCAGATTCACTAAACTTCGAAAATGGTTACAAGGGGATGTTAACTGCCTTTACCACTGACGTTTCAATAAGTACAAGCAACGAAGCCCTAAATGATTTATTTAATTCTGGAGGGATGGCCGGAATGTTGGGAACCATATGGCTCATCGTTTGTGCTATGGTTTTCGGTGGAGTAATGGAGGCTATCGGTGCCCTAAATAGAATCACACAATCACTTCTCTCCCTAGCACAATCCACCTTTGGTTTATTCGCATCTACCGTTGCCAGTTGTCTCGCTATTAATTTAACAGCATCTGATCAATATTTGGCTATCGTTGTTCCTGGTAAGATGTTCTCAAAAGCTTATAAAGACCGAGGTTTGGCTCCGGAGAATTTGAGTAGAACGTTAGAAGATTCAGGTACAGTTACTTCGGCACTGATTCCTTGGAATACATGTGGAGCCTACCACAGTTCGGTTCTTGGCGTACCCGTTTTTGAATACTTTATCTTTGCAGTATTTAATTATTTAAGTCCGTTTGTGACCTTAACCTTTGCGGCATTAAACATCAAGATAAAGCAGATAAGAGAATAAATTATGACAAGTAAGACAATTGATAAGAATAAAATGAAATACCGAATTTTCTTCGGGGCATTTCTTTTCTTTTTCGGATTACTTGCTGCAATTGCATGCCTTAGTTTCTTTTCCAATTGGAGAACAGATGTTAGTCTGCTTGGATCTCTCATCGACATAGCTGATACTCCAAAAACACTATTCAATCGCCTTGGTGTAGTAATTGGATACCTATTAGTTTACAAAACCTTCGGGATATCTTCCATAGTTCTGCCCTTGTCAATAACGGTAATTGGTTTTTATTTGTTCTTCAACCTAAGCCTACGTCCGCTATTTAGGTACTTAACCCGTGCATGGTATTGGATGATTTGGTCCTCGATAGCCTTTAATTTCATTGCTGTAGAAGAGAGCTTACTTACCGGAGTTTCTGGATTCGAAACCTTTGATTGGCTGAATTTACATATCGGAGAAATTGGTATTTTCTTTTTACTGCTTTTTGGATTAGTAACAGGACTTGTTCTACAATTCAGCTTTTATCCGAGTTTACCTAAAGCATTTAGGCTTCCAAGTTTCAAATTGCCCAAGCGAAAAAAGAAAAAGAAATCGAGGACTACTGAAATGACTCCAGAAAAGGTAGAAGAAAACACCCTTGCACCACCCATATTTCAAGAAAAATCAAATGCTTTCGAACTCGAAGACACTATAGAAAAATTTGATAAAGAGATTCTTCAAGAAGAAGTATTAGATGCAACTCCAAAGGACAAGGAGTCAGAGACAGAATCTGTAGCCTTTGAAGTAGCCGAAACCCCTAAAAGCTACGATGATGAGTTAGCTGACAAGGCCAAGAAATTAGTTGATGATTTTGGTGAGTTTGATCCAACTCTTGAACTGTCACAGTATCAAGCACCTCATCTTGACTTGTTAGAAGAACACGGTTCAGGTAACCAACAAATTTCTGTTGACAAAGAAGAGCTTTCAGCAAACAAAGATCGTATTGTTGAAACTTTAAGTAATTATAACATAGCTATTGAGCGTATTACTGCAACGGTCGGACCAACAGTTACTTTATATGAAATTGTTCCACAGGCTGGTATCCGCATATCAAAGATTAAAAATCTAGAAGATGATATTGCCTTATCACTATCTGCCTTAGGCATACGAATTATTGCTCCTATACCCGGTAAGGGAACGATTGGTATTGAAGTACCTAATAAGAATCCAAGTGTCGTAAGTATGCGTTCGGTCATTGGGTCTAAAAAGTTTAGCAATACCAATTCTGACTTACCGATCGCTTTCGGTAAAACTATTTCCAATGAGACCTTTGTAGTCGACCTAGCAAAAATGCCACACCTACTTATGGCAGGTGCTACTGGTCAAGGTAAATCAGTCGGGTTAAATGCAGTAATTACCTCGCTTCTTTACAAAAAGCATCCAGCAGAACTAAAATTCGTACTAGTTGATCCAAAAAAGGTAGAGTTAACGCTTTACAATAAAATTGAGCGACACTTTCTTGCAAAATTACCTGGAAGCGAAGAGGCTATCATCACAGATACCAAGAAGGTGATCAATACGTTGAATTCACTCTGTATTGAAATGGATGATCGTTATGACCTTCTAAAAAATGCGATGGTACGTAATATCAAAGAGTATAATGCAAAATTTGTCAAGCGAAAACTAAACCCCAATGATGGTCATCGATACCTACCCTACATCGTGCTAGTCATCGATGAATTTGCAGATCTTATTATGACTGCCGGTAAAGAAGTCGAAACGCCAATCGCTCGCCTCGCGCAATTAGCTAGAGCGATCGGAATTCACTTAATTATTGCAACTCAAAGACCTTCAGTAAACGTTATCACAGGAATTATCAAAGCCAATTTTCCTGCCAGGCTTGCGTTTCGAGTAACATCAAAAATAGATGCTAGAACAATACTAGATGGTTCTGGAGCAGATCAACTTATAGGTCGTGGGGACATGCGCTACAGACAAGGGAGTGAAATGGTGCGATTACAATGTGCATTTGTAGACACTCCTGAAGTAGAAGAGATTACCTCCTACATCGGAAGTCAACGGGCAT
>JAAZVG010000126.1 GCA_018623655.1 Flavobacteriaceae bacterium | reverse complement strand
GCTCTTTTCTGGTTTCTTTCGATCATTGGCCTTGCTGTTGTTTTTAGCCAGGTTTTTCTTCAAAATATGACTCCGCTTCCGCTTCTTGTATATTTTCTGGCAGCGATCACTTTTCCCCATGTACTGGTGATGTCTCAGGTTGAAAATGCTCTAAAAGGCTAAGATTCTTATTACTTTTGTGCCTTTGTAAAACGACTCCCTATGTTTCAAAATCTTTCTGATAGAATTGATGGTGCACTTCATAAGCTGAAGGGTAAAGGACGTATAAATGAAATCAACATTGCCGAATCTATGAAAGAGATTCGCCGCGCTCTTCTCGACGCGGATGTTAATTTCAAAATCGCCAAGAGTTTTACCCAAAATGTAAGAGACAAAGCTATCGGTCAAGAGGTTCTCAAATCACTGCAGCCAGGGCAACTTATGGTGAAGCTCGTTCGAGATGAATTGGCCGAACTTATGGGTTCTGAGGCTGCTGATATTAATCTTACTGGTTCTCCTACTGTCATTTTGATGTCGGGTCTTCAAGGGTCAGGTAAGACAACGTTTTCGGGAAAACTAGCTAATCATCTAAAGACAAAAAAATCGAAGCACCCGCTTTTGGTTGCTTGTGATGTCTATCGTCCTGCAGCAATCGATCAGCTTCACGTAGTAGGAGAACAAATCGGAGTACCTGTTTACTCAAACCGAGAACAGGACGACCCAGTATCTATTGCCCTAGCAGGGATTGCCGAAGCAAAGAGTCAAGGAAAGAATGTTGTGATTATTGATACGGCTGGTCGTTTAGCGGTTGATGAAGAAATGATGAAGGAAATTGCCGCTATTCATTCTGCGATAAAGCCATCAGAAACGCTTTTTGTTGTCGATTCGATGACGGGACAAGATGCTGTAAATACTGCGAAGGCTTTTAATGATCGACTCAACTTTGACGGAGTAATCCTAACCAAGTTAGATGGTGATACTCGTGGTGGTGCCGCTCTTTCTATACGATCGGTTGTAAATAAGCCGATAAAGTTCATTGGTACAGGCGAAAAGATGGAAGCGATTGATGTATTCCACCCCGATCGTATGGCCGATCGTATTTTAGGTATGGGAGACGTTGTTTCGCTTGTTGAGCGCGCACAAGAGCAATTTGACCTTGAACAGGCTAGAAAAATACAAAAGAAGATTGCGAAAGACACCTTTGGGTTTGACGACTTCTTAGGGCAAATTCAACAGATCAAGAAGATGGGTAACATGAAAGACTTAATGGGAATGATCCCGGGTATGTCTAAGATGACTCAACAAGTAGATATTGACGACGATGCGTTCAAGTATGTAGAAGCAATAATTCATTCTATGACTCCTGCTGAGCGCTCCCAGCCTAAATTATTGAATTCGAGTAGAAAAAATCGAATTGCAAAGGGAAGTGGAAGAAGTATACAAGAGGTGAATCAGCTCATTAAGCAATTCGAGCAGATGAGTAAAATGATGAAAATGATGCAAGGAGGTAAAGGCAAAAATCTCATGCGTATGATGCAACAATTTAATCCAAGATAATATGGTACTTATTGACGGAAAAGCAACTGCGAATCAAATCAAAAATGAAATAGCCGAAGAGGTAAAGGCTATTAAATCTAAGGGAGAGCGTGCTCCCCATTTAGCAGCCGTTCTTGTTGGAAATGATGGGGCAAGTCTAACCTATGTAGGTAGTAAGGTTAGGTCTTGTGAAAAAGTTGGCTTTGATTCTTCGCTCATTCGCTTACCTGAGGAGACCACAGAGGCAGAATTATTGGCTAAAATTGCTGAGCTGAATCAAGACGACACCTTAGATGGTTATATTGTTCAGTTGCCGCTTCCAAAGCACATCGATGAAGAAAAAGTACTTCTTGCAATAGATCCTAAGAAAGATGTAGACGGCTTTCACCCTTCAAATTTTGGCCGTATGGCTTTAGAGCTAGAAACCTTTATTCCGGCAACTCCTTTCGGAATCATGCAGCTTATTGAGCGTTACGATATCGATACACAAGGTAAACATGTGGTGGTGATTGGTCGTTCGCATATTGTCGGAAGGCCTATCAGTATTTTAATGTCTCAAAAAGGTGCCTACGGTAATGCTACAGTTACGGTAGCCCACAGTCGGACCAAGGATTTAAAAGCGCTTACTCAGCAAGCAGATATCATTGTATCTGCATTAGGAGTCCCTGGATTTGTTACTGCTGAAATGGTTAAAGATGGAGTAGTAATCATCGACGTGGGAATTACACGTGTTGAGGATGCCTCTAAGGAGAAAGGCTATTACATTACAGGTGATGTAGATTTTGATTCTGTTGCACCAAAAGCCTCTTATATCACTCCAGTGCCAGGGGGAGTAGGTCCCATGACGATAGCGATGCTTCTAAAAAACACGCTTTTGGCCCGAAAGTGGAACTCGTAAAGTAGATTACTTAGCGAATAGCTGGCTCATATCCTTGAAGCTCTTGAACTCAAGCGCGTTACCTGAAGGATCTTTAAAGAACATGGTCTTTTGCTCGCCAACTTGTCCTTCAAATCTCAGGTAAGGTTCAATGATAAATTCAATGCCTTTGTCGGCGATACGCTTTGCGAAATTGTCAAAATCAGTCCATTCTAGAACAATTCCGTAGTGTGGGACGGGAACTGACTTACCATCCACGTGATTCGCAGTGACAGGTCCTTTGTGGCTTTCGTCCAAATGAATGACCAGCTGGTGCCCAAAAAAGTTATAGTCAACCCAATGGTCACTACTTCTTCCTTCTTCAAGTTCTAAGATATCTGTGTAGAAGTGGCGATTTGCGGGTAAATCATTTACCGGGATCGCAAGGTGAAAAGGAGCTAAATTCATAACCTAAAGTTAGTTTAGAAATTCCATTATTTTTTGACAAACTTCTTTTTGATGCATTGAATGTCCGAATCCTTCAGTGATAAAAAGTTCTCCGCCAACGTTCTTTTGAATTCGTTCGGCTTGCCATAGTGGGATTGTTGGATCAAGTCGGTCATGCAAAATCATCAGGTCTCCGAGGTTTTTGTAGTTGAATTTAGAGGTTGAAAAATCTGTTATATTGAGTTTAATCTCTTTTTCAATAAGCCGATCGAGGAGGTTGTAGACTCTTTGATTAAATCCGATAGTATTTTGATAACCTGCAACGATTAGTGAAAAATCGGTAGGAGCACCAATACTTACTAATTGTTTTACGGTTTCAAGAGGTTTAAGGTTTTTGGCAAAAAGCATCGCCATACCACCCATTGAATGCCCCACTACAATCTCTATATCGTATTCTTCGATCATTTTAGTCGCTGCAGCGGTGTAATTGGTAAGATAATGGTACGTTCCGCTAGAGTAGCCGTGAGCAGGCGCATCGATTGCATGAATGTCGAAATCTTTAGCTTGTAATGACTTGATTAGGTTTCTCCACCGATGCGTATTGCTTTCCCAGCCGTGTAGTAATAAAACCTTTTTTCCTGACCCTTTCCAGTGATAGCGTTGAATTTCATGTCCATTGCAGTGAAATCGGTTCTGTTTTCCCTCTTCTAGAATAGGGAGTATTCTGTCCTTTTCGATTTTTCCTTTTCGAACCTTTGCAAAGATTTCTAGCGTCTTTTGAGCAGCGTAGTTTGGCGCTACTAAAGATAGAACGTTAAGGGACTTCCCAATGAGTTTTGCAATAAGCGCTCTTGTCATTACCAGCTTATAAGTACCTGCGAAATCGGAACGTTATCACCAATTTGAACTGCCTCAATTGGCTGCATTGTATAGCGTAAGCTTTCGGGTAATTCATTTTTATCAATCAGAAAAATAAAGGGTTTGTCTTTAACTGCAACAGAAACGCTTCTGATCGAAGGGGTAATTCGTATGATGTTGTATTTCTTTTGAACATCCGCAAAGGCACTTCCAACCCCAACGCCTTCAGGGGTTGTAAATCTTTTGTCAAATACTTGTACTACCTCAGGTAGGCCATAAAAGTTACTTCTGATCTTTAGACTTAACTGTTTATTATTATCGAAAGTGTTTAGACCTACTATTTCACCGGTTCTTAGACTGTCAATTGAAATGGAGTCGGTGGTGAAAGTTTCTAGAATATTTCTTAGCGTATCAGTCTTTTTTAAAGAGCCAACAGCCTCATTTGAAATCTCATAAGGATTTTGTGTACAAGCTACGAGACTAAATACAATACTTGTTAAAAGAAGAAATTTTTTCATGTTGCAAAAATAGAAATTTAGCTGATGGGAATACGCGCTAACATTCGTTCAACCACGTTAAATGCGGCTGGACAAATAGATGTGTTTTTAAGTGTCAAAGATCTTATCTGGTAAAATTTCTTACGATCGGTATGAGGATATTCGCGACATGCTTTTGGTCGAACATCATAAATATTACAATAGTTATCATGGGCTAAGAACGGACAAGGCAATTCTTTTAAAACCCAGTCGTTATCCTCATCAAGACGTAGATAGGTTTCCGTAAAGACCGCCTCCTTCATTTTGAAGTGTTTAGAAATTCGTTGTATGTCGGCTGATGTGAATAGCGGCCCCGTAGTTTTACAGCAATTCGCGCAACTGAGACAATCTACTTCTTCGAATACTTGGTCGTGAATTT
>JAAZVG010000125.1 GCA_018623655.1 Flavobacteriaceae bacterium | reverse complement strand
TTCTGGCCTGCCATCCTGTGACATCAGTAACCGATAGTGCTAGGTGATAATCACCCGTGTCTATAGCCAATGGGATGGTCATAACCGCTTCGATTTCAAAATTGGTCTGACCTTTAGGAACACTGCTGCTGGTAGAAAAAATAAATGGATTCACTGCAGTAGTAACAGGCTCTAATTGACAAGCTCCCTCCTGATCATCATGGGTATGGTGATCAAAGTTGTGGTGCACTTCAACAGAGTAACTAGCTAATTCTAGATTATCGGTAACCTTAGCTTTGATTGTATAGCTTTGCCCTCGACTAAGATTTTCACAGGTTTGTGGAAACCCACCAGCATAGTTAACGGTAATTGTCGGCTTCTCTTCATCGATCTCTGTCTCAGTGCAAGAAACAAACGATAAGACAAAAAAACCTAGCAATAAACGACTCCATGGATTATAACTCTTCATAAATCCTTTAACCTTGATTGTATGCTCTAAAGTAATAATAATTACTCCTCTTCCTCCTCTTCAACTACCATGTCGAAATGCTCTTCGGCGGTAGTACTATTACCGGCCTCATCTGTAACAATTACATAAACATGGTACTCTCCAAGTGCCGCATTTGCTGGAACTGCAATATCCTCATGTAATTCTGCATTTAATACTCGATATTTCGCATCGGTATACACCTGTTCGAATTCCCAAGCAACTTCACCTTCTCCTGGTGTAACCTCGTCGCTGTGAATATCAATGGTGATCGTTTCGATACGAGCAAAAGCTAAAATATCAGCTCCTACATGTAAGGACTCACCCGGGTGCGCAATACCTTCGTCGGCATGCTCATCTTCATCAGAGTGGTCTTCATCAGAATGATCTTCCTCATGAACTGCTCCAACCTCAAGGTTTGAAATCACAGGTGGTTGAATTTCGTCTTCTGTACAAGAAATGAGTAGGGTAGCTGTCAAAAAAAAGAAAAAGAATGGTTTAAAAATAGATTTCATAATGTGTTGTTTTTAAAAATTATAAGTTATTGATAAAGAAAAATTTCGTGCAGGTTCAGGCACATCGATCAGCCTATAAAAGCTAGTGTGATCGAAGTACTTAGTATTAAATAAATTATTAATCTTGAATCGGAGATTTATCGGCTCAGCTTGACTATAAAGATGTAATTCAGACAGCAGTGATAGATTTACCAGTTGGTATCCCGGTGTTTTTTCTTCGGGTGGAACAATTCGATTCTGTGCTGCAGTGATTCGATAGTCGGTAATCAAACGAGTCTTCTTGAACACCTTGCCAGAATTAAAACTTTTTGAGAGTGATAATAGGCTAGAAAGTGGCGGATTAAAAGGAAGCGTAAATCCCTTTTTTGGGCCATCTAATTGCTCAGCGTAAACATACTCCACTGAGGTATCGAGACTAAGTGACCGATTAATCGTGATTCCTAAAGATAATTCTCCACCATATCGGAGCACCTTAGCTTGCTGATAAGCATATACCTGGAGGGTTTCATAATAATCAGCAGTCGGATTTAAGTAAATGAAGTTCGTGAAATAATTCACAAAAGGGCTAAAACCAAATTGCAGCATATCCCCCGTCTGGTTCCATTCAAAATCGAATTGATACGACTCCTCAGCTTTTAAGTCAAGTTGCCCTCGTTCAAATCGATACATGTGATAATTGACCCCATCAGAAGCGAGTTCATTCGCTAATGGAATTCTAAAGCTCTTTCCTAAATTAAACTTCAAGGCCGTTTGATTCTTGAGGTAACTCATCCCAATTGATCCGCTATAACTTCCGAAACTAAGGTCTTCGTCTGAAGCCCGCTGAAGATTCTGAAGCTCAACATCTCCCAATGAATTTTCCACAGGCGTCTGAAACCAATCCACATAAGAATCGGTCATTACTAGACCTATATCATACCTAAGGCCGCCTTGAAGGTGCAAATACTCAGAAAGGCGGATATGATCAAATACAAATAGACCTGCGGTAAATCGCTTAAACGAAGGGATTAAAAATCCCCATCCACCAATACGATTGTTCTGGATTTCACCATTAAACCCGAATGACAACTCATGAGCTCCCAGATTGTCTAAAGAATTATGGATGTTTAACGTGTATGTATTCTTAGAAAAAATACGCTCTACCGAACTTGATGGCTTAGGCATATATCCATGTGGAACAGGTTCTGACTGCTCAGTGCGCTCATTGTTCTGAAATCCAAAATCAATCTGCAAGGTGCTGTTTGGTCTAAAAAATTGAAAGTTTTGGATCAACTTAAAATGATTCACCTCGTGAAACGGCAGATCGACATCTCGAAAAGAAACATCGTAATCAATCGCTGACGAGCGCACCTCAAGACCATGGGCATTGGCAAAGAAGCCGTTATTCCCATTCATATTGCTAAGCGAAGTTTCAGACTTCAAACGATCACCCACAAAACCAAAGGTCAATCCGAAATTTGTCTCATTACCGGCTGTATTTCGTACACGATTATCAGCCAATTCAAAGACATAACTATCGTATAGTACTCGATCAGTGGGTACTTTATAATCTGCATAATCACGATAAGTAACTCTAGCACGGTAGTACCAATTTTCATTTCTAGCCACGATCGATGAAGAGACTCCGATCAGTTCATTATTTGTTTCACCGGTGAGGTTAATATCACCATTGAACGTGTTCTTTGCAGGGGTTTGTGGCGGACGAATATCTATCACTCCCCCAATAGCATCTGAACCATAAAGTAAGGATGCTGGTCCTTTAATAATTTGAACATCCTCTACTGCGTACTGATCAATCTCTAAACCATGATCGTTTCCCCATTGTTGAGCTTCATGCTTGATCCCATTCTGAACCACAGAAACTCTATTAAACCCTAAACCACGAATTACCGGTTTTGATTGTCCTGAACCTATAGTAATTGTACTAACTCCCGGTATTTTTCGGAGGGTTTGCATTAAGCTATTTTCTCGATTTGCTATCAGAAAGTCTTTAGAGACTCCGACAGTCACTGTTGAAAGTTCTTGAGCGCGTTGCTGTGGCGTTTGACCAAAAATCTCAACCTCGTCTAAAGAGGTAAACTCAGATTCTAATCGTATAATCAGCTCATCAGTTAAGTCAATGCGATTAAGATCAATGCTTTGCTTTTGATAACCAATATGAGTAACTATAAGAACATACTCTGAAAAAGGAAAAGAAAGTTTAAAACTTCCGTCTTTCAGAGTAACAGTACCTACCCTACCGACTACAACACTCACACCCTCTATCGGCCGACCAGAGTCTGTATCAATAACACGGCCACCCACAGAAAGGTTCGTTTGTGCAGAAAGCAAAGTAGTTTGCACTACCATTAGTAAAACAAGTATCGATCTAAGCATATCGATATTCAGAAAAGATTAATTAGAAACAAGGGGGAATCTGCATTTCAAGATCAAAAATGCAGAACAAAAGCTAGAATGATTAAACCCTTGGCGGAGGCCTAGAAAGGACCTGAAGTGAGAAAGAGTGACGATAGGCCACAGAATTATACGCTGTAACCGTTTCTATAAAATAACTTTCAAGTAGAGGTTCAGTCTCATAGTCAGTTACAACATCACTGCTTAATGATTCTTGAATGTCTTTGACTACGACCTCACAAAGCTCACACTCATCGATAGTCATATTTTCAGAGGCATGAATTAGCGCATGTACTCCCAGTAATTTAACCGAAAGTAGAAGCATTATTGCTAAGCTTGAAAAAAACTTATATGCCTTTGAATTCATCGCCTACGAAATTAAGGATAAAGGATTTAAAATAAAAAACGCGCTTTTTTGTTTTGCGGAGAGAGGGGGATTCGAACCCCCGATACAGTTTCCCGTATACACACTTTCCAGGCGTGCTCTTTCAACCACTCAGACACCTCTCCAAAAAGGAATGCTAAGATAAGTTCTTATCCGTTCCATAGCGGTGGTTTAATTCATAACTTTAAATACTAATCTGAAATACATTAAGAACGACACGATTTGATTTATACTGATAACGATTTTGTCATTTTTGATTTTAATAAAAGCGGAAATAGTATCCATATTGGACAAAATGCGTAATCCTTTAAAAATGAAATACCACCTCCTAGCCCTAGTTGGCTTGATTAGTTTAAGCATCAAAGCACAAGAAGAAATCATTCGATTTGAGAGTGCAAATCCATATACATTTAATGATGTAATGACTGATCTAGAAGATCAAAAAACTCAAGAAGTTTTTGGGGTTTTGAGACTTCCAGAACTAGCTAGTGATGAGAAATTGCCAGTGGTTTTAGGTGTGGCCGGAAGCCTCGGATGGCGAGAACATCACTTCGATTACCTTGAGCAATATCGCGAACAAGGCATGGCAACCTTCGAGTTAAAAAGCTTTCAAAGTAGAGGGATAACCTCAACAGTTGGTAGTCAAAGTGAGGTTACTATGGCGGCTATGGTGCTTGATGCCTATAAAGCACTAGAGGCACTTTCGAAGCATCCGAAAGTAGATGCGAATCGAATTGCCATCACCGGTTGGAGTTTAGGCGGTGGAGTAACTTTATTTTCGGCATGGCTACCTCTTAAAGAAGCCATCAATAAAGAACTTTCTTTTGCTGCTCACTTAGCATTGTATCCGCCCTGTTTTGTGACACCAACCAACCTTTCGTTTAGCAAAGCTCCTATGCATATAGTGATCGGAGCAGCTGATAATTGGACACCCGGCGTCCCCTGTGAAGAGTTGGTTAAATTGTTAGAAAACACTAATGATATAG
>JAAZVG010000124.1 GCA_018623655.1 Flavobacteriaceae bacterium | reverse complement strand
ACGGCATTCCAATTCTGCGCAGCATCTCCTACTCGCTCAATAGCTAGTGTTTCAATAACATCATCTTGAGCAATCGCGTCAACTACATCTTGCCCTTCAACTACCTTACCGAAAACCGTGTGTTTTCCATCTAGCCAAGGAGTTGCAGTGTGTGTAATAAAAAACTGGCTACCATTGGTTCCTGGGCCAGCATTCGCCATAGAGAGTACACCAGGGACATCATGCTTTAGCTCAGACACGAACTCATCGTCAAATTTATATCCTGGGTCACCCGTACCTGTTCCTAACGGACATCCGCCTTGAATCATAAAATCAGCGATCACTCTATGAAACTTTAAACCATCGTAATAAGGTGTACCCTGTGGTTTTGCTGAATTTTCAAGATTACCTTCAGCTAATGCCACAAAATTCCCAACGGTTCCTGGGGTTTTATCATGAGTGAGCTGAACAAGAATTTGTCCTTTTGACGTTGTAAATCGAGCGTAAATACCCTCCTGCATAATTATAATTTTAAATAAGTTGTATTAATTGGTTTGAGGCAAATAATTATCCATTAAATAGATAAGCGAAGTCATTGCAGCAGCCCCTAATTCTAATTCTCTTTTATTAACGTGTTCAAAGCGATCATTATCTGAGTGGTGGTGATCGAAATAACGCTGAGAGTCAGGTTTTAACCCAGCCAGAATCAATCCTTGTGGTTTAAGCGGACCAATATCCGCACCACTACCTCCTAGTTGAAATCGGTCAGAGAGATAAGGATAAAAGTAATTTGACCATGCTTTAATCTGCTCAAAAGTTTCCTGATCAGTATCAAACATGAAACCTCTGGGTGTAAAACCTCCACTATCGCTTTCTAATGCAAAAACATGATTTTCTCCTTCAGCTAAAGCTACTCGAGCATATTCGTTCCCACCGCGTAGTCCATTCTCTTCATTCATGAATAAGACCACACGGATGGTGCGCTTTGGACGGTAACCAATCTTTTTAAATAGGGATAAAACATCCATCGATTGCACTACTCCTGCTCCATCATCATGAGAACCGTCTCCTAAATCCCAAGAATCTAAATGACCGCCAACTACCATAATTTCATTAGGATAAAGGCTGCCTTTAATCTCACCGATGACATTATAAGACTTCACGTCAGGAAAATTTCTACTGTTTTGTTTAAAGTAGAATTGGGTTTGTTTGTTAAGCGAAAGCGTTGCTGATAAAAGTTCTGCACCCTTAGTGCTAATTGCCGCTGCAGGAATTCGTTGATCTAGGGGTAAATCCCCGTAACTCATTGCCCCTGTATGAGGAAAATCATCTACACGTAAATTCATCGAACGAACAATAACACCAACAGCACCAAATTTAGCGGCAACTTCTGCTCCTGAATAACGCTGGTCAACGCATCCACCATAAGCCGCAAACGTATTGATAAGTGTAGGCTCCATCGGACGATTATAGAAGACTATTTTACCTTCAATCACTGAACGACCCAACTGTTCTAACTCATCGAGGGACTTTACTTCAACAACCTCAGCTTTTAATCCCATACTAGCTGTTGCAATAGAGCCACCAAGTGCAGTAATAGGTACCGTAGTTGTAACTCCTGGAGTTGTTTCGATATAGGCAAATTCAGGAGCACCACGAACCCACTTAGGTACCATAACAGGTTGCAAATAAACCCGATCTAAACCTAACTTTTCTAACTCTGTTTTCGTGTAATTTACAGCTTGTTCAGCCTCAACAGAACCCGATAATCTGCCTCCGATCTGTAAAGACAAAAATCGCAACCAATCATGAGCCTTACCACCGGTAAGTGCAGTATCAAAAATTTCCTTAATCATTGCTGCGTCATCTTTTGTATTAATCTCAGCCGTCTGGGCTACAGAAAATTGAAAAGAAGCGGCAAGAATAACAGCTAAATAAAATCTCATAAAGCAAATGATCTAACAAGTTCTAAAGTGATTTTATCTTCAGACAAAATCATTAATCGTTCTATAATGTTGCGAAGTTCACGAATATTTCCAGGATAAGACCTAGAAACTAACGCCTTTAACGCATCTTTAGCAATGGGTTTTTTAGCGATTCCCATTTGCTCAGCAATTTGGTGTGAAAAATAATCAATGAGCTGAGGGATATCTTCTTTTCGAGTATCTAAGGCCGGAACCTCAATAAGAATGACGCTTAGACGATGATACAAGTCTTCTCGAAAACGGCCTTCGTCAATTTCATTTCGAAGGTTTTTGTTAGTCGCAGCAACAACCCGAACATCAACTTTTATGGACTTTTCTGCTCCAACTCGAACAATTTGAGATTCTTGTAGTGCTCTGAGAACCTTGGCTTGAGCAGATAATGACATATCCCCAATTTCATCTAGAAAAAGGGTACCTCCGTGTGCAATTTCAAATTTTCCGACACGATCTTTATGTGCCGAGGTAAAGGCACCTTTAACATGACCAAAAAGCTCACTTTCAATAAGCTCAGAAGGAATGGCGGCACAATTCACCTCAACAAAAGAAGAACTTGACCTAGAACTATGTTGATGAAGAGCCCTTGCTACTAACTCCTTCCCTGAGCCATTGGGTCCGGTAATTAGCACTCTAGCCGTTGTGTCTGCTACTTTTTCTATCATTGAACGAATAGCGTTTAATGCTGTACTATCACCAATCATTTGATCTGACTTAACGAGTCGCTTTTTTAAACGCTTATTCTCTGCTTTAATTTTCTTACGTTCAAGGCCATTTTTCGCTGTAGTTAATAATCGATTCAGATCGGGCGGTTTTGGTAAATAATCAAAAGCTCCTAAACGCATACACTCCACAGCAGTTTCTAAATCCCCATGACCTGATATCATTATTACGGGTAATTCATCAGTGCGATCACCAATGGCTTGTAAGACTTCAGTGCCATCCTTTTTTGGCATTTTAATATCACAGAAAATAAGATCAATAGTATCGTCCTCATTAATCATCCGAATACCTTCGAGACCATCTCTGGCTTCAATAATTTCATGATCTGGATCAGATTGAACCAAGATCTTCGAAAGCACTCGCCTGATGCTTTCTTCGTCTTCGATGATTAGTATTCTCGCCATTGTGAATAAAGGTAAGGCTTTGAAAAGCCATAAAAAACAAAACCCACCCCTAAAACGAATTCTAAGGATGGGAAAAATTGCTATGAAAAAGAAAATAATATTGGTTGCCCAATATTACCGGCTAATATAGTATTTATTTCGTAACCTCGTCGATTTCATTAAGAAAACATGTCTCGTATGCGATCAAAAGTCGATTTATCGTCTTTTTTCGGATCTGGTGTAAAGTTTTTATCCGATGCCCAATTCTCGAATTGAGCTTCTTGCTCAGAAGTTAATTTTTGTGGTGTCCATACGAGAACGTGAACGAGTAAGTCACCTCTTCCGTATCCGTTTAAACTCTTAATTCCTTTACCTCTAAGTCGAAGCACCTTGCCTGACTGAGTCCCCTTATCTATTTTAATTCGCACCTTTCCAGAAACCGTATCAATCTCTTTAGAAGCTCCTAACACCGCATCAGAAAAACTGATTCTAAGATCGAAATGGAGGTTTTCACCCTCTCTCTTCAATGTCGGGTGTGATTCTTCTTTAATCGAAACAATTAAATCTCCTGCTACACCGTTTCCTGGAGCATCATTTCCTTTTCATGATACCTTTAGTTGCATTCCATCTTCCACTCCACCAGGTATTTGAATAGATACCGTCTCTTCTTTGACCTCTAGACCCTGTGCATCAGCACCTGCAGGTTTTTTATCTAAGAGTTGACCCGACCCCTGACAAGTACCGCAAGGAGCAGCAGTTTGCATTCTACCCAGTATCGTATTCTGAATCTTTGTTACTTGTCCAGTACCATTACAATTCGAGCAGGACTTGTAAGTAACACCTTTGGCTTGAACCTTACGCTTTACCTTAACTTTTTTATCAACACCGTCTGCAATCTCCTCCAAGCTCAGTTTCAATTGAATTCTAAGATTCGTTCCTTTTACCCGGCGAGACCCTCCGCCACCAAAGCCTCCGAATCCGCCAAATCCACCTCCAAAAGCACTGCCAAAAATATCACCAAACTGGCTAAAGATATCATCCATGTTCATGCCTCCACCAGCACCGCCGTTTTCAAAAGCAGCGTGACCAAATTGATCGTATTGCCTTCTCTTTTCAGAATTACCTAAAATCTCGTAGGCTTCTGCAGCCTTTTTAAAATTTTCTTCTGCTTTGGTATCTCCAGGATTTTTATCTGGGTGAAACTGAATCGCCTTTTTGCGATAGGCTTTTTTAATTTCTGCCTCTGAGGCAGATTTAGAAACTCCTAATATGTCGTAAAAATCTTCTTTCATAGCTTATTGACCCACTACCACCTTAGGGTGTCTAATGATTATATCACCAAGGGTGTATCCCTTTTCAACAGTATCGATTATCTTTCCCTTGAGCTTCTCTTCAGGCGCCGGTATTTGGGTAATCGCGTCGTGTACCTCTGAATCAAAGTCACTTCCCGGTTCGACAGTGATTTCTATAAGGCCTTTGGCTTTCAAAACCTCTTTGATTTTGTTGTAGATAAGTTCAACTCCTTGCAGTGTGTTCGCATCACCAGATTTCTTTATCTCTGGTAGCGCTCGATCAAAATCGTCGAGCACTGGCAAGAGCGCTGTGATGACCTCACGACCTGCTGTCTTAAATAAATCGATACGCTCCCTAGTAGTACGCTTTTTGTAATTCTCAAATTCAGCAAACAATCTTAAAAACTTATCTTT
>JAAZVG010000023.1 GCA_018623655.1 Flavobacteriaceae bacterium | reverse complement strand
TACCAACTTCTTTAATATTCATTGGCATCACTCCATCGGGAGCGTCTGCTTTGAATTTGCGGTAAAGCCTTTTTACCATAGCTTCATCCATTTTCTCATTGGCCTGATGTAAGAATACTTTCTTCACCTTTGATATGGATACCCCTGCCTCTTCTATGGCTTCAGCCATGGCGCTAGGAACATGTACTACGGCAAGCTCGTAAACCTTTCTTCCGAGCATTTTAATGTAACGTGTATGGTCTTCTTTTGATGCTTTATTTCCCTTACCGAAGTAGAGATAGTAGGCCTCCTCGTTGGCAAGGGTGGTAGTAACATTAGCAAGGATATCGCCTCCATCATTGGTAGTACTCACAATCGATGCTCCAGCACCGTCTGCGAAAATCATACTATCTCTATCGTTAATATCTACCACTCTAGAAAGCGCCTCAGCTCCTATTACTAGACAGTTTTTGGCCATTCCACTCTTTATAAATGCTTTTGCTTGAATAACTCCTTCTACCCATCCAGGACAACCAAAAATCATGTCGTAGGCGACACATTTTGGATTTTGTATGCCTAATTTATTTTTAACTCTAGAAGCCAAACTAGGTAAGAGGTCGGTTTGAATTTCTCCATGACGAACATCACCAAAGTTGTGTGAAAAAATGATGTAATCAATTTCTTCGGCAGAGATTCCTGCGTTCTCAATGGCCTTTTGTGCCGCGAAGAATCCCATGTCTGAGGTGTTGAGGTGTGGCTCTAGGTATCGTCTACTCTCAATCCCAGTTATTGCCTGAAATTTTTCAATAATCTCAGTGTTTTCAGCCTCAAAAGCTTTTCCATTTTCGTCTATGAATTCACTTTCTTCGAATTGACTATTCGGCTGAATAATTTCGGGAAGGTAATGTCCTGTACCTATAAAACTAATATTCATGAAGTCTGTTTATAGCCGACTAAGTTAAAAAAAAAGGGACGCCGAATATTAAAACCAATTTGTCCTTCTGCTCTGACGGTAAAATCTATTAACTCTGATAAGCTTCTATGGGAGCGCAACTACAAATTAAGTTGCGATCTCCGAAGGCTTCATCAGCTCTTCTTACCGAAGGCCAGAATTTACTTTCTTCTACAAAGGGCAGCGGATAAGCGGCCTGTCTTCTAGAATATGGAAATTCCCACTTATCTGCGGTAAGCATTGCCATAGTGTGCGGAGCGTTTTTAAGAATATTTACTGGATCGCTTGCATCGCAGTGATCGATTTCATCCTTAATAGCTAGCATAGCCTCGCAGAATCTATCGATTTCTTCTAGGCCTTCGCTTTCTGTAGGTTCAATCATCATTGTTCCTGCCACAGGGAAGGAAACGGTTGGGGCATGGAAACCATAATCCATTAATCGTTTCGCGATATCTGTTACTTCGATTCCTTTTTCTTTAAATGGTCTACAATCGATGATAAGTTCGTGAGCCGCTCTTCCTTTTTCACCGGTATATAACACAGGATAGCTATTCTCTAAACGCGTCTTGATGTAATTCGCGTTAAGTATGGCATATCGAGTAGAATCGGTAAGCCCTTCGCTTCCTAACATTCTGATATAAGCGTATGAAATAAGACAGGCCAATGCGCTTCCGAAAGGGGCTGCAGAAATAGCGGTAATTGCTTCAGAACCACCTGTTGGTATAATGGGGTTGCCTGGCAGGTATGGAGCTAGTTGAGGTGCTACACAGATTGGGCCTACACCTGGACCTCCACCACCGTGCGGTATAGCGAATGTTTTGTGCAAATTAAGGTGACAAACATCCGCACCGATGGTAGCCGGGTTCGTTAGCCCAACTTGAGCATTCATGTTTGCCCCATCCATATATACTTGGCCACCATGATCATGAATGAGTGCAGTAATTTGTCGAATTGAAGACTCGAATACACCATGCGTTGAAGGATAGGTAACCATTAAGGCTGCCAGTTCATTAGAGTGTTGAATAACCTTTTCTTCTAGGTCGGATAGGTCTATATTTCCCTTTTCATCTGTCTTAGTAACGACGACCTTCATTCCGGCCATTACTGCAGAAGCTGGGTTAGTACCGTGAGCAGAAGCCGGAATTATGCAAATATTCCTATGCTGATCTCCTCTAGCATGATGATAAGCTCTGATGGTCATTAGACCTGCATATTCACCTTGGGCTCCTGAGTTTGGTTGGAGTGATGTTGCAGCAAATCCGGTAATTTCGTTTAAGTATTGAGTTAACTCTTCAAGTATAATTCGGTATCCTTCGGCCTGCTCCACAGGTACGAAAGGATGGAGATTTGCAAAGCGCGACCAGCTAAGAGGTAGCATTTCAGTGGCAGCATTCAGCTTCATCGTGCAGCTACCTAAGGCAATCATCGAATGATTTAATGCTAAATCTTTCTTTTCAAGTCTCTTGATGTAACGCATTAACTCTGTTTCGCTTCGATAGCGCTGAAAGACTTCATGTTCTAAATATGCACTTGTTCTCGTATTTGACTCTTTTACTGAAGGAGCACACTCTGCATTAAGTCTTGATATTAAGTCGTTTAGAGATACAGTATTTCCCGTTAGCAACTCGATAAGGTTTTGCAGATCATCAATCGAAGTTGCTTCATTCAAAGAAATGCTAACCTCATTTGCAGATGGATAGTATAAATTAATCGTGGCCGCCTCTGCTTTTTGTTTCAGGGCCACAGCATCAATATTTTTAAAGTATAGGGTGTCAAAGTATTCCACATTGACTGAAATCATCCCCGCTTTAGCAGCCTCCTCAGCAACTATTTGTGTTTTTCTATGGATGTTTAAAGCAATTGACTTTAATCCGTTCGGACCATGGTATACACCATACATACCGGCCATCACGGCTAATAAAACTTGAGCTGTACAAATATTCGAGGTTGCTTTGTCTCTTTTAATATGCTGCTCTCTAGTTTGTAAAGCCATTCGAAGTGCAGGGTTTCCGTCGGTATCTACTGTTTTTCCAATAATTCTACCTGGAACATTTCGGCGATAGTCGTGTTTTGTTGCGAAATAAGCAGCGTGAGGACCTCCATATCCGAGAGGAATACCAAAGCGCTGAGTGGTTCCAACAACAGCATCAACATCATAACTTCCTGGTTCTTTTAGTAGTGTTAGGCTAAGAAGATCTGCCGCTACTGCAACTTTAATTTCGAGTTCTTTGGATTTAGTAACTAGTGCTCCTAGATCGCAAATGTTACCGTATTTACCAGGGTACTGAGCAATTACTCCGAAATAAGAATCATCTCCCTCAAAATCTTCGATGGGTCCTTGAACCAATTCGATTTCAAGCGGAGTTGCTCTGGTTTGTAGTAGCGCGTAGGTTTGCGGTAAAATCTCAGAATCAACATAAAATTTCAGGGCCCCTCTCTTTTTCTGATCTCTACTTCGAAGGTCAAAAAGCATGGTCATCGCCTCAGCAGCAGCAGTGCTCTCATCAAGTAGTGATGCATTTGCAATTTCCATCCCTGTCAATTCGATGACCATCGTTTGGTAGTTGAGAAGCGCCTCAAGTCTCCCTTGAGCTATCTCTGCTTGATAGGGAGTATAGGCCGTGTACCAGCCTGGATTCTCTAAGATGTTTCGTTTAATTACCGAAGGGGTAATTGAAGGGTGATAACCTAATCCAATATACTGACTGAAAAGTTGATTTTTTTGAGAGCGTTCTTCGAGATGAGTAAGTAGTTCATTTTCAGACATGGCGCTGGGAAGGTTCATATCTTTTCTTAATCGGATATCATCAGGGATGGTCTGATCAATTAAATCTGCCATCGACGAAATGCCGATTGTCTTAATCATGGTATTTAGTTCACCACCTTGGACACCAATGTGTCTTTGCGCAAAAGAAGTACTCATTAATCAACAATTTTAGGAGTGTAAAATTACCGAATTAACTCCTTTTTTTAAGGTTGCCATTTCGTATTATGCATGCATTTATTAAAAAGTGTTGAGAAGTGCTACTTTTGTTTAATGAAGTGGCTAAAGCTATTATTAGATGTTTATGTGAAAGGCAGTATCCACGTGGCTTTATCTGTATTTTCCCTGAGTGTTTTAAGCCTTATTAGCTTAAACAAAACTTTTTTTCATTGGGAGTTGTTGATCGTCTTTTTTGTCACTTATGTCTACTATAATTTGATCAAGTTCCTACCCCTTCGATTTAATGGAAAAAAACAACCCTATATTTTCTGGTTTTGGTTGAAAATATCTACCCTGCTGGCTCTAATCGTCGCGCTCTATGTTTTGTTTTATCTAAAATTAGATGCTATAATAATCCTTGGTTTGTCTTCATTTTTTGGCATTCTATACGTTCAAAGAGGGCTCATTCCAGTTTCAAGAGAAAACGGATGGATTAAGGCAATTCTTGTCAGTCTAGTCTGGGCTCTCGTCTCTGGTATGCTGCCATTGACGATAAGCAATGAGTATTGGTTCACTTTAGAAGCGATACTCCTTGTCTTTTCTAATTTTTTCTTTGTCTTTGCGCTGCTTGTTCCTTTTGAGATAAGGGATATGAATACCGATAAGCTAACGCTGCCCAATTTAGCTCAACAGCTAGGGGTAAAAAAAATTAAAGGTGTCGGATATCTTTCGTTAATCGTCTCTCTGATTCTTTGGACAATTGCATCAGATTTGAGGCTAGAGTATTGGATAATCTATCTTCTGTTTTACGTGATCACAGGGGGGTTTATTGGAGGCGCTAGAATCAATCGTTCTTCTTATTATACCGCGCTATGGGTAGAGGCAATACCTATATTTTTATTAATAAGTGTTAGTTTGCTAGGCTTATTTTAGCCCTTCAGCACCTTTAATCACCTTCTCCTTTAGAGATTCTTTGAATGAAATGATTTTTTCTAATAAATCGGGATCGGAGCTAGCAATGATCTGAGCAGCAAGGATACCCGCATTTTGGGCTCCATCTAAGGCAACCGTTGCTACAGGAACTCCCCCTGGCATCTGAAGAATAGAAAGTACAGAGTCCCATCCGTCAATAGAGTTTCTACTTTTCACAGGAACTCCGATCACCGGTAATGGGCTAAGTGAGGCTACCATTCCTGGTAAATGAGCAGCTCCACCCGCTCCGGCGATGATAACCTTAATACCTCTTAGGTGTGCGTTCTTTGAAAAATCGAATAGCTTTTCTGGTGTTCTGTGAGCAGAGACTATATCTACTTCAGTTTGAATTCCAAGTTTTTCTAAAACCGCTATCGCCTCATTCATAACAACAAGGTCACTCGTGCTTCCCATGACAACTGCTACACTCATCGAGATATTACTTTAATTAGATCTTTTACTTTTCTAGCTCTAAGATACACTTCTTCGAGCTCTTCACCTACAATGGTCACGTGACCCATTTTTCTAAAGGGTCTTGTTTCTGCTTTGCCGTAAATATGAGGAGACACTCCTTCGATAGTTAAAGCCTCAGACAAACCCATATAATGAACAGGGCCGGTATGTGATTCTTCACCTACCAAATTGACCATTACTGCGGCTACTTTTGAATCAGTGCATCCTAAAGGAAGGTCTAAGATTGCTCTTATATGCTGTTCAAATTGATCTGTATAGCTACCTTCTAAACTATAATGCCCACTGTTATGCGGCCTCGGTGCAACCTCGTTGACATAGATTGACCCGTCTTTAGCTAAAAAGAGTTCTACGGCCAATAAACCAGTGACTTTCAGGCTTTTTGCTACCGTTAACGCAAGTTCTCTCGCTTTATTTGCAATGGTATCATCAATGTTTGCCGGGCAGACTACGAATTCAACCTGATTAGCCTCAGGGTGAAAGTCCATTCCGACTACGGGATAGCTTTTCTGCGCTCCAGAGGCTGAAGAGGCCACTATGACTGCCAATTCGTTATCAAAGTCGATTAATTCTTCTATAAGACAAGGAACATCAGGTAGATCGTTGAAGTCCTCTGCTGATTTTAAAATTTTAACTCCTTTACCATCGTATCCTCCAGTGGCTGATTTCCATACACAGGGGAAATTGGAGATCGTCTTTTGTGCATTTGACGTGCTCTCAAAATTTTGAAAAGGTGCCGTTGGTATATTGTGAGTGGCGTAATGCGATTTTTGTGAACATTTATTACCAATAATCTCAAGTGCCTCTGGCTCAGGATAAACTTTTACTCCTTCAGATTTTAATTTTTTCAAAGCCGCGACGTTAACATGCTCGATTTCAATCGTTAAGACATCAACCTTTTTTCCGAACTGATAAACGGTTTCAAAGTCTTTCAGATCACCTTGCACGAAATGATTACAGGCAAATCTAGAAGGGGCCTCGCTAGAAGGATCTAAAACATAGGTCTGAATATCCCATCTTCTAGTGGTGTAAAGTAACATCTTCCCAAGTTGCCCTCCACCTAAAATGCCTAACTTAAATTCTGAAGAGAAGTAATGCATAAAAACTGAATTCGACACAAAAATAAGGCAATTCTAAAATTGTATCTTTACCCTTCTATTTACAACCTATCATGCGTATCGCAGACCTTGAATTTGAACCCTTTTTAGATCAAAGCGAGATCGAGTCGGCTATTGAGCGAGTAGCGAAGGAGGTAGCGGATGATTACCTTAATAAAACACCACTATTTGTTGGAGTGTTAAACGGTTCATTTCGTTTTGTTTCTGAGTTCATAAAGCATTATCCGCAATCTTGTGAGGTGAGTTTTGTGAAGTTGTCATCGTATCAAGGCCTTTCTTCAACAGGTATTGTGGAGACTTTGTTGGATGTTTCAGAGTCTGTAGAAGGACGTGATATTGTGGTTTTAGAGGATATTATTGACTCGGGACGTACGCTTCAAGAATTAATTCATTTATTCTCTGCCCAGAACATCTCGAGTTTTGCTATTGCAACACTTTTTTTTAAGCCTTCCAAATACAAAAAGGAATACCAGATTAACTATAAAGCAATTGACCTACCTGATGAGTTTGTTGTAGGGTATGGCTTAGATTACAAAGAAAAGGGTAGGGAACTCAATGATCTATATATTTTAAAAAATTCATGAAGAATATTGTGTTATTCGGAAAGCCAGGTGCTGGTAAAGGCACACAGGCTTCGGTGCTAAAAGAAAAATTTGAACTAGTTCATATCTCTACAGGAGACGTGTTCAGATATAATATCTCTAATCAAACCGAACTGGGTACCCTTGCGAAGTCTTTTATGGACAAAGGCGAGTTAGTACCTGATTCGGTAACGATTGATATGCTTGCCGCTGAGGTTGATCGCTCCATTGCTCACGCTAAAGGATATATCTTTGATGGGTTTCCAAGAACAACTGCTCAAGCGGAAGCTTTAGATGCCCTCCTTTCTGAAAAAGGAATGCAAGTGGATGCTACAATTGCCTTAGAGGCTGATGAGGATGAGCTTACCGATCGATTGTTAGAGCGCGGCAAGACCAGCGGAAGAACCGATGATACTGATGAGACTAAGATCAGAACACGGTTTGCAGAATACAATGCTAAGACTGCTCCACTCATCGAATTTTATAAAGCACAGGGCAAACTTCACTCGGTAAATGGAATTGGAGAGATCGGTGAAATTACCGAGCGTATCACTTCGATTATAGTTCGTTTATGACCGAAGGAAACTTTGTCGATTATGTAAAGGTTCATATCGCCTCTGGAAATGGAGGTAAAGGCTCTACGCATTTGCACCGAGAAAAGTTTGTCGCTAAGGGCGGGCCTGACGGTGGTGACGGTGGGCGAGGAGGTCATGTTATTATTCGAGCGAACCCTAATCTTTGGACGCTTGTCGGCTTCAAACACAAACAACATTTCAAAGCTGGTCACGGTGAACACGGAAGTAAGAATCGCAGTACTGGTGCTGATGGAGAAGATGTTTATGTTGATGTTCCACTAGGCACAGTTATCAAGGATGCCGAAACCGATAGGGTTCTAGCCGAAATTACTGAAGAAACTCAAGAGTATTTAGCGGCAGAAGGTGGTATGGGTGGCCGTGGAAACTGGCATTTTAAAAGCGCTACGAATCAAACTCCCCGTTATGCACAACCAGGAATTCCTGGAGTAGAAATCAAGCTGATTCTTGAGTTAAAGGTATTAGCCGATGTCGGACTTGTTGGATTTCCAAATGCAGGTAAATCGACACTTCTCTCTGTTGTAACTTCTGCCAAACCTAAGATTGCTGACTACGAGTTTACTACACTTAAGCCAAATTTAGGTATTGTAGAGTATCGTGATTTTAAAAGTTTTGTAATGGCAGATATTCCTGGGATTATCGAGGGAGCTGCTGAGGGTAGGGGCTTAGGTCATTACTTTCTAAGACATATTGAGCGTAATTCAACCTTGCTATTTATAATTTCGGCAGATTCAGACAGTGTAGCCGATCAATACCAAACCTTACTCTCTGAACTTAAGCGATATAACCCTGAATTATTAGATAAAAACAGGATAATCGCTATATCTAAAGCAGATTTACTAGATGAGGAGCTAAGGATTGAATTACTTGCAGAGCTAAAGGAAACCTTGCCTAAGGAAATTCCTTTTATTCTCATTTCTGCTGTAGCCCAGCAAGGAATTCAAGAGCTTAAAGATTTGCTCTGGAATCAGCTACAAGATTAACGATACTCGTCTCTCGCTGGAGTAAAAACATCCATCAATTTACAATCTGTAAGGGCTTTTCCGAAGTGAGGTGCATTTGATGGTATCACCACTATATCCCCAGTTTTGCAATGAATTGATTTGCCATCAAGTTCAAACTGAAATTCTCCGCTAACCACATGCATCATTTGTTCGTGTATGTGATGATGCAACGGTACCTCTGCACCTTTTTCCACACGCCAGAACGCCCAACTTAATTTTTCGCCGTGAACAAAGCGTCCGAAAACTCCAGGAAAAAACTCTTTTTCATTTATCGATTCAAGATTCATCATTACTCTATTAGAAGTTAGTACCTTACCGAAGGTAGTATTTATTTTTGCTATATGAAGTATCATTTTATTGCCATTGGTGGTAGCGCCATGCACAATTTAGCCTTAGCGCTCCACGATAATGGAAACGAAGTTACCGGTAGTGACGATGCAATTTTTGAACCCTCAAAAAGTAGACTAAATGCGGCGGGCTTATTACCTGAGAACCTAGGATGGGATGCTTCTCGTATCGACGAATCTATAGACTGTGTGGTTCTAGGTATGCATGCAAAGGCAGATAATCCAGAACTCAACAAGGCTCTCGAAATAGGAATAGAAGTGGTGTCATACCCTGAACTTATCTATAAGCAAAGTCAACATAAAACTCGTGTGGTAATTGCAGGTAGTCACGGAAAAACGACTATAACCTCAATGGTGCTTCACGTACTGAACTATTTTTCGCGATCTGTAGATTATTTGGTCGGGGCACAGTTGGAAGGTTTCGATCGAATGGTACGTATCAGTGATGACGCTGATTTTATAATCATAGAGGGAGATGAGTATTTGACTTCTCCGCTTGATTTAAAACCAAAATTTTTGTGGTACAAGCCTAATATTGCACTAATAAGTGGTATTTCATGGGATCATATAAATGTGTTTAAATCCGAAGAAGCGTATTGCCTTCAATTCGAAAAATTCATTGATAGTATTGTCCCTGGTGGTTCGGTTACTTATAATCACCAAGATGAAACCGTAAGAGACCTCGTTGAGGATTCTACCGCTACTATTCGAAAATTTCCCTACGTTATACCTGAACATGAAATTATTGATGGGGTAACCTATCTTGAAACCGAAGAGGGCCCATTGCGCTTGGAGGTATTCGGGGATCACAACCTTTCAAATCTTGAAGGTGCTCGATGGATCTGCCAACAACTTGGAGTTGATATTTTCGATTTTTATGAGGCGATAGCGACATTTAAAGGTGCCGCAAAACGCATGCAACGCATTAAAAGTGGAAATTATGAATGGATTAAGGATTTTGCCCATGCTCCATCCAAAGTAAAGGCAACTACTAGCGCGGTAAAAAAACAGTATGCTAGTCGAAATGTGGTGGCTATTCTAGAATTGCATACTTATAGTTCTTTAAATCCTGATTTTATTGAAAGATATTTGGGAACTCTTTCCTCGGCAGATGAGGCCATTGTCTTTTACGACCCTGAGGCTTTGAAAATAAAAGGATTACCTGTGATTGATGAGGAAAAGATCAAATGCTCATTTGGAAGAGATGACCTTCAAATTTTCACTCATCCGATGGAACTAGAACTTAAAATCAAGGACTATTTTGAGAGCGATTCATTACTTCTTTTTATGAGTTCAGGAAACTACGGCGGTATCAATCTTAAAACTTATGGCGGCTAGATATGGTGCTTGTTTATACTCATAAAATAACTCCTCGGCTAACCTTTACGGTGAAACAACTTTTTCGACGTATTATGGGTTATGAGGTGTCTATTACAGATTCTGTAGATGTGTTTATAAAGCACACTGGAGCGAAACTGAGTTATGCTAAACAGCCACTTCAAAATGAATTTTTTATTCGTGCGACTCATTTACTTTTTGAACGAATATTAGAGCCTCAAGATATTAATTGGAGATCGTGGGAGGGAACCCCTTGCTTCTTTGATGTAGATGCTAGAAGTTCTATTCCTTTCGACATACTGGCAGCCTCTTTTTATCTGCTGAGTCGTTATGAAGAGTACTTGCCACATCAGAAGGATGAACTGGGAAGATTTCGTTCTATTGAAAGTGTACTCAGTGATCGTCATGGTGCCTTTTCAAGTCCGTTGGTTGATCTATGGGCCTATCGTCTTAGGACGCTATTTTCTCAGCATTTTCCTGACGAGCCGTACACAGAACGAAATTTCAGATTTTTCGTCGGTATTCCGGTGGTTCAGTCTCATGCCTACAGATTTAGAGGTCTAGGTCGTCATATCTTTGAATCTTTTGAAGATTTATTTTCAGCTCGTTTTGCTGCTATTATCGAACGTTTTAAGGTAATCATTGGAATTTCAAAAGACCCCTACGATCATTATCTGAAACTCAGAGGCGCTTTGAGTAAATCAGGGATTGAAACAGGCTTCTTTTTTCAATATGCTCCATATCACGTTCGCGACCGCAATATTTCTTGGAATCGAATACGCTTTGGTCATTTTTTAAAACACATTGCTGATTATAATTCAATTGGATACTATCGCTCTCAAGGAGCAATGTTAGATACGGATCAATTTAAGATCGAATTAGACCGTCTCGATCAATTACTTCACAGTAATGTAAGTAGGGCTATCATTTCTCAAAATAGGGTTTTGCTACCAGATATTTATGAGGAGATGGTAGCGCAAGAAATCTCTGATGATTATTCTATGGGCTATGACGATGCCGTCGGATTTAAGTCGGGAACATGCACACCTTTCCCGTTTTATAACTTAGGACTCGAGCTAGAGCAACCCCTAAAAATTCACCCCTTTATAGTTTCTGATGCTATTTTTGAAATAGAAGAGAGGGATGAAGTAGTTAACAAATTAAAAGCGATCAAAGATAAAGTTGCTGAGGTTAGCGGGACCTTCTACCTGCAATTCAATAATCGTGCTATAGGGTCGTTAGGGGATACCAACTTCGTTAAACTCATTAATACAATTCATGGATAAGCTCACCCCAAAACACATTTTCTTTGATTTAGATCATACCCTTTGGGATTTCGATAAAAATTCAGCGGCTACCTTCGAATTGCTCTTCGATAAGTTCAATATATCCCTTGATATTAATGAATTCTTAACGATTTATGTTCCGGTAAACTTAGAATACTGGAAGCTTTACCGTGAAGGTAAGATCCTTAAAGAGGAATTGCGTTATCGTAGACTCAGTGATGTTTTTAATCGCTGTGATTACACTATTAGCGATCGTATGATTGGAGAAATGGCAGATGGGTATATCGAGTATTTGAGCTCTTTCACCCATGTTTTTGATTATACTAAGGAGCTACTAGATTACCTTGTAGACCGCTATCCACTTCATATTTTAACGAATGGCTTCGCTGAAATTCAATCGAAAAAGCTTAAGGGTGCCGGACTAGATTCGTATTTTCAAACTGTAGTAAATGCCGAAGATGTTGGATATAAAAAGCCAGATCCTCGAATCTTTGAATTTGCACTGCAAAAGGCCAATGCATTAGCTACCGATTCTTTAATGATCGGAGATAATTTAGAAGCGGATATTCTAGGAGCTAAAAACTGTGGCCTAAATGCGCTTCATTTTGATGTTGAAAGAGTTCATGATCACAATCATTGCATCATCGTTAACTGTCTAAGTGAAATAAAGCAATATCTTTAGTAGCTCATTAAATCACCTATACCCTATGAAATCATTCGTGTTTTCTGTATTTCTATCGATTAGTCTATTCTCAAGTCTAAACGCGCAATTTGATCGATATGATTTTATTGTGGTGCCTACCAAGTTTGATGTGTTCTTTGAACCCAACGCCTATCGTACTAGCACGCTTCTGAAATTTCTTTTGACCGAATCTGGTTATACTGCCTATTATGAAAACGAATTGCCAGAGTATGCATTGCAGAACCCTTGTAAAGGTATTACAGTAGATCTTGAAGAGAATTCAGGATTATTACTTACTAAATTTCAAATCCTATTTAAAGATTGCCGAAATCAGTTGGTTTTTAAAACTTATAAAGGTGAAAGTAAGAGCAAAGACTATAAAACTGCATACCATCAATCGATTCGACAAGCTTTTTCTAGTGTCTTATCAGGTAAAGGGGTATCAGAGCCTAAGAAAATAGATCGCGCTAGCTCTGTCGAACGCCTGCGACTTATGAGTAATGGGGGAGATGATTATTCACTTGTCGACTATTCAGGAACAGTGATTTTTCGATTGACTAAATCAGCGGCAACAGACATATATCTCGTCAATGCCCAAGATATATCAGGTATTCTTTTTAAAAATGCCGAAGGTAAATGGACAATGGAATTAACTGATGGATCCGGTGACAAGGTTACAACAAACCCTGAGATTGAACAGTAATTTAATCTAAGCGCTGTCTTACTACTTCATATAAAATAACGCCACAGGCTACAGAAACATTTAATGAAGCAATACTGCCGGTCATGGGGAGCTTGACCTGTTTGTCGCTAAGTTTAAGTAAAGAGGGGTGTATTCCAATATCTTCTGATCCCATAATTATAGCAGATGCCGTTTTAAAATCGATGTCATAGACCTTACTATCTGCTTTTTCAGTTGCCGATACAATTTGAACATCTGTTGATTTTAAATAATAGATGGCATCTTTTAAATGATCTACTCTTGCCACGGGCAAGGTAAATGCCGCACCGGCCGAAGTTTTAATAGCGTCTTTATTAAGAGGAGCCATACCCTGTTTAGGAACGATAACCGCATCAATTCCAGTACAACTCGCTGTTCTTAAAATGGCGCCGAAGTTTCTTACATCGGTAAGACCGTCAAGCAATAAAAATACTGGGTTGTCCTTTGTTTGTAAAACCTGCTCAATAGTCTCTTCGAAGTCAGCATAGCTTACTTCAGAAATCTCGGCAATAGCACCTTGATGATTCTGGGTGGTAATTCGCTGAAGTCTCTCTATGGGCACATAGGAGTGAGAAATCTTGCGGTCATGAATCTGATTCTCTAGCTTTTTAAATAGTTGGCTAGTCACCCCTTTCTGCAAAAAAATCTTGTGAAAATCGGTTCCTGCCTCTATAGCCTCCTGGATTGCCCGGATGCCATAAATATACTGTGAGTTGTTTGTCATTATTTATCGAGATCAGCAATAAACTCAAGCAAACCTTCTTCTGTCTTTATGGTATAGCGATTTTCTTGTAGTAAGTTACTAGCCTTCAATTGATAATCTTGAGGTAATGCCTCAACTATCTTTCTTCGCTTATTTGGTAAATGCTGAAGAAGCCTTTCATCATTAATTTGATAGTAATACTCTATGAATTGATTGAATTTATCGGGCGTACTGCGTACCATAGAATTAACGGCTCTAACCCCTTCCTTAAATTTTGTTTTTACCCGTAAATATACCTTCAAGTTTTTTCCGCTGTAGAGCACATTAACATAACCATTCCTAACGCCTTGTTTTGGTGTCTTTAATGTCTCGAGCGTTAAGATAAGGTCTTCTGATTTTAATGTAATATTTCGATCTAGATTAAGAGCAAAAACAGTTTCACTCAATGGGGACTCTTTGAGTTCAACCTCGTCGTTATGCATATTGTATCGGTAATACAATTTTTCAGCGAGTTCTTCTTTATAGTATAGCTCGCAGGGTTGAAAGGCTTCATTCAAATAAGGACTTCCTACTGTTGAAGGATCAAATACAATACTCCTGCTGCGGACTTCAGCGAACATCATGTCACCTAAAGGATTTCTTCGCGACATAAAATTGGCATAATTCAGTATATCGTCGCCTTTAGGAGCCTCTTGAAGTAAGGTTTGACCTGAAAGGCCAAAGGATATTGCAAAAACTACTATGAAGGCCTTGATTTTCATCTAGCTTTGATTTAATTCACTGATTAAGATCGCGAGATCTTCTTCATTTTTCGTTTTCAGTTTCTTATTCCCTATGATACTTGATGCATTTTTTAAATCTTCTTCTAAAAGAACTGAAATCAAATCTTTTTTCTTTCCACTAAAAAAGTAAGCAATTTCTTCTCCATTTTTTCGGATGTAGAAATCTTGAAAATGAGTAAAACGATTCGGCGTAGTTCGAACCATTGAGTTTACCGCTCGAACCCCTTCTTTAAAACCTACTCTATTTTGATAATAAAGTGTATAATTTTCACCTGTTGTAAGCTGATATAAATAGGCATTTCTCAATGCGCCATCTTCATTAGTGATTGTTGTCAGGGATAGTGATATCCCTGTTTCCTTATCCTTTAAAACAATTTCTTTAATGGTGGCTAAAGAACTGCTTTCTCCCTCAGCTGGGACAAAATTTCCTTGTTCGTCTTTTACATATTTTATTGACTCATCTCCAGGTTTTACTACCTCTACCTCATCATTGAATGCATTATGACGATACAGATAGGTTCCTAAAGACTTGTTTTTGTAGAATACTTCTCCTTCAGTGAAATTTTCATTGACATAAGGTGAGCCTACAGTAGGAAGATCATTACCATAAGAACGAGTTTTTCGCATCTGGGCAAATACTGCTCCTTCTGTTGCTGAACCGCTGAAATTCTCTAAGTTGATTTGAGCACTAATTGTAAGAGGTAATAATAGTGCGATTAATCGGAATAAATTCTTTTTCATGTGAACAAAGATAGCTATCACATATAAAAAAGAAAAGCCCGAGAAACTCGGGCTTTTACTTTTAATAAAAGTACAAGGGTATACTATTCAACCTTTGTAAATCTATAAACAGCTTGTG
>JAAZVG010000123.1 GCA_018623655.1 Flavobacteriaceae bacterium | reverse complement strand
TCTTTTAGGGTAATAGTACAGTCGTAGTTTTTCCCGTTAGCAGGATCCATGATTTTACCTTTAGTCCAAGAATCATCATTTGGTTTTAATCCCTTAACAATAACTAGACCTTCTATCGGTTTATTGTACTCATCACCTTTACAATTTACACACGTTTTACCCTGATCTTCAGGTAAAAGAAGACGTTCAATTTTTCCGTAAAGTTTTCCATCTTCAACGTATAGAAGAATTTCTGATTTCTCTCTACCTGTTTTATCATCAATAGTGACCCATCGGCCCTCAATGTCTGGAGTCTGAAAGAAGAGTACAAGCCAAAGTAATAGTGATACCATTTTTTCTTTCTAAATTAGGTAAGATGTTAAAACTAGCCATATGAATTTCAAAAATTCACTCACCGTCCTATTAGCACTGTTAATATTCTCGTGCACAAAACCAGCCCCACAACCGAAGCTATCCTTGGCTCAATGGTCTTTACACCGAATGATTTGGGAACAAAACATTTCGCCATACGATTTCGCCGAGTACGCACATAATATGGGATTCAAAGGCCTGGAATATGTAAATCAACTATACCCCGAGGTAATGCTTGCAGAAGATAAAGCGGCTGCCATCGAAGAGTTCGTGGCCAAGAATAATAAACTTGCCCAGAAGTACCAGCTTCAAAACGTACTTATCATGATTGATGGAGAGGGGAGTCTTTCTGTAGCAGATGAAGACGAGCGTTCTAAAGCTGTAGAAAACCATAAGATATGGGTAGATGCAGCCTCGGCGATGAACTGCTCTGCTATTCGTGTAAACCTTCATGGGTCAAATGATTTTGAAACTTGGAGTGCTGCCTCGGTTAAAAGTCTTACTGAACTAGCCGATTATGGAGCCGACAAAAACATCAATATTTTGGTTGAAAATCACGGTAGATTAAGTTCAAATGGAGAAGCACTCATGCAGGTAATTAACAGTGTTGATCTACCTAATTGTGGAACGCTCCCCGATTACGGCAACTTCTGCATTGCTGAAGACGGATACGGATCGATCACCGACAAAAATTGTTCTGAAATCTACGATATCTATAAAGGCGTTGAAGAGATGATGCCAAAGGCGATGGCTCTGAGCGCGAAATCTTATGACTTTGATCAAGAGGGAAATGAGATTAATATTGATTATTCACGAATGCTAGCAATTGCCAATAAATACAACTATCAGGGTTTCATAGGTATTGAATACGAGGGTAACAAACTTCCTGAAATCGAAGGAATCGTAGCTACACGTAATCTTGTATTAAAAAACCTTGGCACAAATGAAAACTAAAACGCTTCTTACCCTTTTATTAGGATGGTTTAGCCTACTGCTTAGCGCTCAATCACCACTAGGCGGGTGGGAAGCAAAATCAACAGATCCAAACGGTAACGTATTAAATGTATCCAGTATTGTCACCGAAACTCACCAGGTGATCACTTGGTATGACACCAGCGGAGACTTTGTTAAAACCATGGGCGGATCATGGACACTCTACGGCGACCGCTGGCAATTAAACGTTGAATTTGACTCTGAAGCCCCCGATAATGTAGGGAGCACAAAAGAGTATACTATCATTCCCAACGCAGAGGGTTATCATCTTTTGCCCTTAGGTCTAACCTTCAAACAAATCGACAATGGCTACCCAGGTAAACTAATGGGGGCCTGGCAAATGACGGGAAGAAAGCGCGGAGAAAAAATGGTTTCTAGACCCATTAATCAGGCACGAAGAACTCTAAAATTACTCTCAGGAAAGCGCTTTCAATGGATTGCCTTTAATATAGAAACCAAAGAATTCTTTGGAACTGGCGGAGGAACTTACACTACCGAAGGTGGCGCCTACACCGAAAACATTGAGTTTTTCTCAAGAGACCGTTCGAGGGTAGGAGCTTCGTTGGCATTTACTTATGAGCTCATAGATGGGCACTGGTATCACTCAGGTTTGAGCAGCAAGGGGAGTCCTATCTATGAAATTTGGAGCAAATAATGTGGGGAGCTAACGAGTGGACCAACCGAATGTTTCGAAAGTATTGGTGGCTTTTGCTGCTGATCGTTATCGGCTATCTAAGCATTAAGTTAACTACAGCTTAGTCATCTTATCGAGTGCTAAAAGGGAATTTAGCAATAGCTGTGTTCCATTTGCGATATCTTCAGGGGTGGAGTACTCCAAAGGCGAATGACTTATCCCCTCATAACTAGGGATAAAAATCATACCCGTTGGCCCTATCATCGCCATATCTTGAGCATCATGACCGGCTCCGCTAGGCAGACTCAATTGAGAATATCCTAAACGCTTGGCCTGGTCGCTAATTACCGCACGAATTCGATCATCCATCATCGCAGGTGGACTAGTTGCATCAATAGGAGAAAACTCAAAAGTCGTTTGATATTTTTTCTCAATGGCCTTTGTACTTGACACAATCGCTTCATAAACCTCTTTGATACGATCTGAGCTCAAGTCTCTAATCTCTAAACTCATTCGAACCTCACCAGGGATCACATTGGGGGCACCGGGAAGCGCTTGTATCCGACCCACAGTAGCCACTTGATTTCCTTCGATACTCTTAGCTATTCTATTGACACTTAAAACAAATTCGGCCGATGCCAGCATCGCATCTTTTCTTTTATTCATAGGAGTAGTACCAGCGTGGTTAGCAAATCCACGAACTACTACATCCCACCATTTGAGGCCTACAATCCCTTCAACAACGCCGACATCAATACCTTGGTCGTATAGATTTGAGCCCTGCTCGATATGTAATTCGATAAAGGCATGCAAATCTTCTTTGCTTCTTTTCACAGAGAAAATAGTGGATGAATCTCCGCCTAGGCGATTAACACCCTCAGCATTGGTATAGCCAGAAGAGGTTTTTACTTTAAGTGTACCTTCATCAATCTTACCAGCAAGGGCACGACTACCAAATACGCCACCCTCTTCATTGGTAAATATCAGAAGTTCGAAGTCGTGATTCGTTTTAATTTTCTGCTCAACTAGTGTCTGCATTACTTCTAGTGCAGCCATACTTCCCACTTGCCCATCATAATGGCCGCCATTGGGCACCGCATCGATATGAGAACCGAAAGCGACGACCTTTGATAGCCCTTTTCGACCTTTTCTTACAGCTGAAATGTTACCTGCCGCATCAATTCGAACTTCTACTCCAAGATCATTTAAGCGTTTGATTACATAAGCTCTAGCGTCAAGCTCATAATCACTGTAAGCCACACGATCATTTCCTCCCTCATCATTGATTCCGAAGGTTCTTAGGGTCTCTAAATTATCGTTCACTCTTTCCGCACTAATTTGATACTGTGCAGAAGAGGTAGAGAAAAAGAAAAGTAAAGTGAAAAAGAAAATAGCTGATCTCATAATAAATTTATTTACGGTCGTTGTAATTCTTTCGAGCGTCTTTAAAATGATTAAAGACGGTATTGACAAAGGTTAAAATAAGACCTACACCAAGGCCAATGTAAAGGATGGTGAAAATTTTACCTAAATCGGTCTTTGGTGCAAAATCTCCGTACCCGATAGTAGTCAAAGTAATCGATGCGAAATAAAGCGCATCTATAAATCGCCAACCCTCAGCATACATGTAAACAAAGGCACCTCCAAAAAGTATAATTACCGAAGCCCCCAAGAGGCTTCGGTAATCTTTGTCTTGAATAAATTCAATAAATGTTCGAATAAAAAACCGCAATAGTTAGTCTTTTTAAAAGGCTTATTCTACAATTTTGATATCTACAGCAGTTCTGGCCTGCCATCCTGTGACATCTGTAACTGAAAGCATTAGGTGATAATCACCCGTATCTATAGCCAATGGGATGGTCATAACAGCTTCGATTTCAAAATTGGTCTGACCTTTAGGAACACTGCTGCTGGTAGAAAAAATGAATGGATTCACTGCAGTAGTAACAGGCTCTAATTGACAAGCTCCCTCTTGATCATCATGGGTATGGTGGTCAAAATTATGATGCATTTCAATAGAATAGCTCGCTAATTCTAGGTTGTCGGTGACCTTCGCTTTGATTGTATAGCTCTGCCCTCGACTAAGATTTTCACAGGTCTGTGGAAACCCCCCAGCATAGTTAACCGTGATGGTTGGCTTCTCTTCATCGATCTCAGTCTCGGTGCAAGAAACAAGCGCTAAGACACAAAAACCTAACAACAATCGACGCCATTGATTATAACTCTTCATATACCTTTTAGCATTATTTGTAGAAAACAAGGTAGTAATATTACTCCTCTTCAACTACCATATCAAAATGCGCTTCGGCTGTAGTACTGTTACCAGCCTCATCGGTTACAATTACATAGACATGGTACTCTCCTAGCGCAACATTTGCTGGAACTGCTATATCTTCATGTAATTCAGCGTTCAATACTTGATATCTTGCGTCGGTATACACCTGTTCGAATTCCCAAGCAACTTCACCTTCTCCTGGTGTAACCTCGTCGCTGTGAATGTCAATCGTGATCGTTTCGATACGAGCAAAAGCTAAAATATCAGCTCCTACATGCAAGGACTCACCCGGGTGCGCAATACCTTCGTCGGCATGCTCATCTTCATCAGAGTGGTCTTCATCAGAATGATCTTCATCATGAACTGCTCCAACCTCAAGGTTCGAAATTACAGGTGGTTGAATTTCGTCTTTTGTACAAGAAATGAATAGGGTAGCTGTTAAAAAAAAGAAAAAGAATGGTTTGAAAATAGATTTCATAATGTGTTGTTTTTAAAAATTATAAGTTATTGATAAAGAAAAATTTCGTGCAGG
>JAAZVG010000122.1 GCA_018623655.1 Flavobacteriaceae bacterium | reverse complement strand
ATGAGCATCGATTTTCTTTGTTGATTGGAGTTGAATAATCGCTTCTAAAAACCGAATCGAGTAGATACTAAGTGACAAGTCTTCGGCTATTGCTTCTCCCAGATCTTCAATTTGAGGATGAAGTACAAGAATAGGAAGTGTTATACCAGCTCGTCGAAGTCTAATCCCTTCGGGGGTATAAGCCACACACAGGGCATCCGCACCAAGCGCTACTAACCATTTACTAAGATTAATCAGGTCGGTGCCATAGCCGTTTGCTTTAACCACCGCCATAAGCTTGACCCCATTGCCTGTAGTATTTTTTAAAAACTGAAAGTTATGTTCAAGCGCACTTTGGCTAACTTGAAGCCTTGTTTTAGCGATCATTCCGCTTTTTTTCTTCTTTCTTAGCCTTGTGAAAGGCAGCCCTGCTTAAAGGTTCGTATTCTTGATTTTCACCCAGAAGTACTAAACTATCGCCATTAGCGATTCGATGTGAATAGTTTGCAAGATTACCTGTTCGTTTACAAATAGCATGAACTTTAGTAACGTATTCGGCGGTGGCCATTAGATTAGGCATTGGGCCAAATGGATTGCCTTTAAAATCCATATCGAGCCCCGCAACAATTACCCGAACCCCTTTATTGGCGAGATCATTACAAACAGAAACGATTTCATCATCAAAAAATTGAGCCTCATCGATCCCAACGACATCGCACCCATCTGCCAATAATCGAATATTTGCAGCTGCAGGAACTGGAGTTGAGTTAATCTGGTTGTCGTCGTGTGACACCACCATGTTTTCTTCGTATCGGGTGTCTATTAAGGGCTTGAAAATCTCTACACGTTGTTTAGCAATTTTTGCTCTTTTCAGTCTGCGAATGAGTTCCTCGGTTTTTCCAGAGAACATGGAGCCGCAGATCACTTCGATCCATCCAGAGGGAGCAGTAGGTGTTACAGAGTTTTCTAAAAACATTCTCAAAAAGTCTAATATCAAAAATAGTAAGATTTAACGCGATTACAGCCCCGCGGCTTTCTTTTAGATTGTATTTTTATTCAAAATTGTATTATGAAAATATCATCGCTTTCGTTCACTTTTAGAACGGCTTTTTCGAAGAGATTTGAGCGCATAGCAAAGCAGGTACTCTTTCGATCAAAACATGTTCCCGAACGAAATCCACAAAAAGAAGATTTAATAACACCGGGAATAGAGACGATTAGAAAATTGGTCTCTGAAATCGAGAAATAGGTTCATGACAGGCAAGCTATACGTCGTACCCACTCCCATAGGCAATCTTGAAGACATTACTCTTCGAGCACTTCGTGTGTTGAGAGAAGTAGATTTAGTTCTCGCTGAAGATACTAGGGTTAGTCTAAAACTTCTAACCCATTTTGAAATCAGTGTCGGTGTGCACGCCTACCACCTTAACAACGAACATCACACCACAAAGAAATGGATAGAAAAGCTAAAGGAGGGCAAGCAGATTGCACTAGTGAGCGACGCTGGGACTCCAGCTATTTCAGATCCAGGGTTTCTTTTAGTACGCTCTGCAGTCTCAGAAGGAATCGAGATTGAATGTCTTCCAGGCGCTACGGCTTTTGTGCCGGCTCTTGTAGTTAGCGGTCTCCCATGTGATCGTTTTGTTTTTGAAGGGTTCTTGCCTCCAAAAAAGGGGAGAATGAGTAGACTTGAGTATTTGGCCGCTCAAAACAAGACAGTGGTATTTTACGAGTCTCCCCACAAACTTCTTAAAACCTTAAATCAATGCGCTGCCGTTTTTGGTATCGAGCGCCTTGCGAGTGTCTCACGAGAATTGACAAAAATGTATGAGGAAACCATACGCGGAACTTTGTTTGAATTGGTCAGGCACTTTGAGGAAACTACCCCGAGAGGAGAGTTTGTTTTAGTCATTGGCCCTGAAGCTAAAATGCAGGATTAACCTGTATATTTAAAAAACGAAACAAAAAAACATGCAGAATCATATCACTACAAAATGGAAGGGCGGTATGCTCTTTGAGACAACTAGTTTAACGGGAACTACTTTTCACATTAATGATGGCAGCAAAGACCAAAAGCACAGCCCTGTTACACCTAAAGCGCTCATGCTTTCTTCTTTAGCAGGCTGTTCAGGGCTCGATGTAGCCTCTCTTATAGATAAAATGAAACTTAAAGTAGATGACTTTCGTGTCGAAACTTTTGCCGATTTAACAGCCGAACATCCTAAGACTTATAGCCACGTTAGAGTGGAATACCATTTTGAAGGTAATGAGCTCAACGAGGAAAAATTACAGCGCTGTGTTGATCTCTCTGTTGAGAAATATTGCGGAGTAATGGAAATGTTTCGCCAATTTGCGCAATTGAATATTGAAACTATTTTTCACCAAAAAACCGCATAAATGCGGTGGGTTCAAAGAGATAAACCAGCCTCGTCTTGGGTAGATTCGCTACACGAGGCATTTAATCAAGACCCTTCTAAACCCTTAGATCGTAAGTTTTCTCGAATACTTGTTAGTCGGGGCATAAAAACTTATGCTCAAGCGTTAACTTTTTTTAAGCCAGCAAGCGATGAGCTGCACAATCCTTTTTTAATGAAGGATATGGATCGTGCGGTATCTCGTGTTAAGCAAGCTGTCTCAGAGGGTGAGCGAGTACTAATCTTTGGCGATTACGATGTCGATGGTACTACTGCAGTGGCTTTGGTTTATAGTTACCTTGAGAAGCGGGGGGTTGAGGTGTCGTATTATATTCCTGATCGCTATTTAGAAGGCTACGGTCTTTCTTATCAGGGGATTCAATTCGCAAGGGATAATGACTTTTCTCTAATCATAGCCCTTGACTGTGGAATTAAGTCTATTGAAGAAGTCGATTTTGCCAGTAGCCTAGGGGTTGATATGGTGATTTGTGACCATCATAAACCTGGAGATACGCTACCGAACGCCATTGCTGTTCTAAACCCTAAGCGCTTAGATTGCCAATATCCCTTCAAAGAACTTTGTGGTTGTGGGGTCGGATTTAAGCTTTTGCAAGCCATCGAGGCTAGCGAAGGTCGAGATTTAGAAAACTTGATGTCTTTAACCGATTTGGTGGCCGTTGCTATCGGAGCTGATGTTGTGTCAGTGATGGGTGAAAATAGGGTATTAGCCAATTTAGGGCTTGAGGTGTTAACCAAGAACCCTAGACCTGGCTTCAAAGCTTTGTTGGGGCAGTCTAATAGAGAATTAACCAGTCTCACAGACCTTAATTTTTCTTTAGCCCCAAGAATTAATGCTGCCGGTCGCATGAAACAGGGCACCTATGCTGTGAGTTTGATGCTGACCGACGATTTTGGTGGCGCCAAAGCCGAGGCTCAAGCTATCGAACAGTTTAATCAAGATAGACGAAGTACAGATCAAACGGTTAGCGAGGAGGCCCTTCAGCAAATTGCAGCACTAGGCGAAGAGAATCGATTTAGCACTATTGTTTATCATCCCAATTGGCACAAAGGGGTGATCGGTATTGTCGCTTCACGACTCATCGAAGTTTATTATCGACCAACTGTTGTTTTTACAAAAAGCGGAGAATATCTAGCTGCTTCGGCAAGATCAGTGCATGGATACGACATTTACTCAGCTATCGAGGCCTGTTCTGAACACTTAACTCAGTTCGGAGGCCATGCTTATGCGGCAGGGTTAAGCCTTAAAGAGTCTTCCTACAATAAATTTAAAGAAGCCTTTGAAAACTATGTGGCCAATACATTAAAGCCAGAACACAAAGAGCCTGAGATAATTTATGACGGCGTGATCGAACCTTCGTTTATCGCTGAGAGAAATTTTCGCATTTTGAAGCGGTTTGAGCCTTTTGGCCCTGACAATCCTGAGCCTGTTTTTCGATTAAACGGGGTGCAGCTTGAACAGGTAAGATTGATTGGTATAGAAGGGAAACATTTAAAGGCACGTTGTCATTCTTTTGATCTGATTGGTTTTGGTTTTGGAAAGGAGATTGATCGAGTCAAGAACAAAGTAGATTTACTTGTAACTATAAGTGAAAATAACTGGAACGGAAAGTGGCAATTGCAGTTAAAGCTAAAAGATCTTAAAGAATCTCAGGAAAAGTAACGTCGTCTCGAAGGCTATTGAGGGTTATTACGCCTTTTTCCATCACGGCATAGCTGTCATAGTTTAGCCAATCCCCCGTGTTGAAATAGAATGAGCCTTTATTTAAATGAACTTTCATTGGAAAATGACGATGCCCAAATAAGAAATAATCGAAGGCTTCTTTTCTTAGTTTTTCTTCACAATAAGCGATGAGCCATTCATTTTCTCTGCCCTTAAATGTAACGTCTTCATCACCAGAGATGAGTTTATTATTAAGAGAGGCTGATCGACCTAGTTTTACAGCAAAATTTGGGTGAAGTCTCGAGAAACACCATTTAGCCAAGGGGTTGGTGAATAGCTTTTTCATGCGCTTATAGCCTTTGTCCCCAGGTCCAAGACCATCTCCGTGACCGATGAGGCACCGTTTGCCTTGAATTTCAAAAAGCTGTGGTTCATGGAAGACTGGGATGCGAAGTTCTTTTTCGAAATAGTCTCCCATCCAGAGGTCGTGATTTCCTACAAAGAAATAAATGGTCATGCCCTTATCGCGTAGCCGCGCCAAAGTTCCTAACACCCGAGTAAACCCCTTAGGAACTACTTCTTTATACTCATACCAAAAATCAAAAAGGTCACCTAACAAGAATAACACCTCAGTGTTCCCTTCAAGGCTTTCTAACCATTCAACAAATCGCAGCTCTCTATCACGGCTCGATGGTTTGTCTGGCGCGCCGAAATGCTGATCACTGGCAAAATAGACAGGAAGCGGACTATTTATCTT
>JAAZVG010000022.1 GCA_018623655.1 Flavobacteriaceae bacterium | reverse complement strand
GGATCGTGAACGGAAAGGTGATTTCACCAAAGGCCGTCGTCTGTTTAAGTCCTCGCGAACTTGCTTGTTCAAACAAAAGACCTAGCCCTCCTTGCAAGTCAGGATAAGATGAGCCATACCCTGGATAAGTGCCATCGAAAGCTTCTCTTGTGAAATAGAAAGAACCAATTGAATCTAAGGCCTTCGAAAAATAACTTCCATACAGCTCATTCAAGTCTTCATAATTTTCACGAGGCATTATCGGATCAAGTGAGCCATTCGGCTTCATAGGCTCAAAAAAGTATGTGCTCTGAGATCCCATTTCGTGAAAATCAGTGACCACATTTGGATACCACTGATGATACCAATCTAATTTGCCCTGACTCTCTGGATTTACGGCCAATACCCAATCTCTGTTTAAATCGAACCAATAATGGTTTGTTCTTCCTCCGGGCCAATACTCATTGTGTTCAGCATCTTGAGGATCGGCCACAAGAGGAGATCCTTTGTACATGTTTGCCCAGTAAGTGTGACGATCTCTTCCATCTGGATTAATGGTCGGGTCTACAAAAATTACCGCATGTTTCAAGAAATTAGAAACCTCAAGGTTTTTAGAAGCAGCCAAGGTATAAGCTGAAAGTAAAGCTGCTTCAGAACTAGAAGGCTCATTGCCATGCACGTTGTACGCAAGATTAATGATTAAAGGAAGTTCTTCGTTTGTACTTTCCTTCGATAGTGGATTAATCGACTTTAGATGTTCAGCTCTTATTTCTTCTAGTCTACCCAAATTCTCTTCGCTAGAAACCACTAGCATAACGAGTCTTCGCCCCTCATGAGTTTTACCATATTCAATAAGCGTTGCACGAGCGCTTTGATCGGCTAACTTTTCTAAATAGGCAACAATAAGATCGTGTCTAGTATGCTGCTCGCCAATGCCATAACCAAGAAAAGATTCTGGTGTTGAAATATCTGATAGGTAAGGTTCAAATCGCTTTAAAAAATAATCTTGAGCGAATGAAAACTGAATAAATAAAATGAATAATATCGGTAAACGCTTCATTGATTCACTAATTAGTTGAGGTGTTTAAGTAGCTGTAATAAAGTCTGATGATGGCATAACCGAAGAGGCCTCCGAGAATGATTAATAAAGCATTCATTAGACCCTGAGCGCCAAAAGATAAGCGAAGAAGGATCGTAGAAATTACAAAGCCCGTATTTCGTAAAAGTTTAAAATGGTTTGAGGTGAGACCATATGAAAGCAACAGGATGAGTACGTCAGATAAAATCAAGAGGGTAAAGAAGTCTTGATAAAAAATAGAGTTAAGGTTATTGTTTATCCCCTTAATAAGGTGTTGTTCGTTTAATTCTAAATACACAAAATCAACGAGATGAATGATACTAACTAGAAGGATAATAACAAGCAAAACGACAGCTATTGCCTTTTTAAAATAGGGGAATGTTTCTTTTTCTTCGGTTACTGTCTTACTGGTAAGCGCTATGATTTTACGATTGCTTTTGTGAAACCATACAATAATGAGCATAAGTAATAGCACACAACATAAATCAACAAAAAGATTAATAATTGATGAGTCATTAAAGCTTGCATTGGGAAAATCGATCAGCGTAACATCATTGAACACTTTACGAATTAAAATAAGACAGATAATCTCAAACTGTTTGATCAGTGAGGTGGTGAAAGAACGCGGTAAATAATACACCAACAAGAAAATCTCATAAATCAAAATAAATGAGAAGGGGGTATAGATCGCGCTGATAGGGTTTTTAAGTAGCCCTCTATCAAGTAGTGCGAAGTCAAAAAATGAATTGACCCCAATAAGGGCTGCGTGAATTATGAATCCAATTAACGCTAGGATAAGCGTTGTTTTTTCTATAAACTCACGGTTTTTAGAAGAAAAAATAATTCCGAAATAATCATGTACTTTCATGTATTCAAGGTACTTGATTATTTTTAATTAATTGATAATCAGATTTCTTTAAGCAGTGAAAATCTATTTTTTCTTAGAGGGCTTAAATACCTTTCCAATACCAAAAGCAAGGTTCCAAGGCTCATTTGCAGTATCGTAAAACCCTAATAAGGAGATTTTCAAACCAGATTTTTTGCTTTGCCAAAAAACACCCGCCCCATTTGCAGGTGTAACTTTTAAGCTCTCCTCGTTTGTGAATTTCAGAGAGGGAGTGAATACAATTCCTGATTTACTAGTTGGCGATTCAAACAAGTATAACGTTGGGCCTCCAATATTTAAATACAGTGATTGCTCTTGGTCAATGATCAAATTGACTTGCCCAGTAGGCATTAATTCGAAAGATGTTTGGGCTTTAACCTGAACTGATACTGCCAGCAATCCTGCAATAATAATTGACCTAATAGGCCTTCTCATACTCGATGATAATCTGCTTTCCATTTTTTTATCTGAGTTTTAATTTCTTTGGCTGTAAGTTGCTCTTTGACCGCTTTTTCTACAAGTGCTAAATACTCCTCATCAGATGCAAAACGTAGGGCAATAATTTGAGAGTATCTCAACTCTGACGGTAACGATTTACCCGTAAGAATAAAATACCTCAGCCTTTCTTCTGCTCTAATTGCTCTGTCCTGTGCTTTAAGTGCAAAGATTCTGGTAAACCACATGAACAGAATAAAGATGGGGATCAATACCAATAATAGAGTGGCGATATAAAAATTATCATCTGAAGAGAAAATGAAATGACTCAGTGCTCCTCCGGCAAAAAGAAGAATAAGAACGAAAAGCACTCCGTGAAAACCAAGTACCATTCTTGTATGATTCTTAAAATTCTGTTCTTTCATAATAACATTAAAAGCACAAAATTAAGCATTAAGATTCATTAGCTGCTTATCAAATCTTTTTCATCTTTGTGATCGCTAATCACAAGCTTAGGGGTAGATGAATTCATTAGGTCTTATTTTAAGCAATCGGAGATATTGGGCACCAGCCTATGCTTTTATGTGCCTTAATCTCATTTATGGTACTTGGGCAATTTATATTCCGACAATCAAAGAAGCACTCGGCATCAATAAATCACAATTAGGGATGGCCATTTTCGCGATGGCATTTGGTAATTTTTTCATTCTAACCTTATCTCCAAAAATCAATGATTTTCTAGGGTGCGGAAGGTCGACCAAATTGGGGCTACTTGCATTATGTGTTTTTGGTGTCGGACCCTATCTAGCTTCAAATTACATCAGTCTTTGCATTACTCTTTTTTTAGTTGGTGCGGCACAAGGATTTTTAGATGTATCGATGAATGCCACAGTTTCTGAAATTGAAAAAGATGATAAGGTGACTTTGATGGCTGCGATGCATGGATTCTTTAGCTTAGGCGGAGTAGTTGCAGGTTTAGGAACCTTTTTGATACCAATAATAAACGCACCAGTAATTCACAGTTTATTAATTATCTTACTAATAGCCCTACCAAATTACTCTCTAAGCAAACATTACGAATCGGTAACCGCAACCGTAACCAAGAGAAGCAAGAAAGCACCAAATGCACTTAAACCATTATTACTACTAGGGGTAATATCTCTTGTAGCTATGGGAAGCGAAGGAGCTATTATAGATTGGAGCGGATTATATCTTGAAGAAATTGTACAAGTAAATACGTCTTGGATTGGAGCAGGGTTTCTCGTGTTCTCAATCACCATGACCTTGGGAAGATTTTTAGGAGATGGACTCAGCAATCGGCTTGGCTCAGAAAAAGTCTTAATTCTGGGAATACTCACTTCAGTAATTGGGTATGTAGGAGTGTTAACCGCCGATTCCACCTTCAGTATTATTGGTTTTGCAATCATCGGGGCCGGTTTTTCAGTATTGGTCCCCGAACTATTTCGCATGGCGGGCAAACAAGATCAAATCCCCTCTAGTAAGGCTATCGCTATAGTGGCAGGATTCGGTTACTCGGGGTTTTTAACCGGCCCTGTAATTTTGGGTATTACCGCTGAAAATTATGGGCTAAGGGTTAGCTTTTATGGCCTAATTGTAGCAGCAGTTACAATTGGTATATTCTCTATTTATCTCTCAATCAAAAAGAATATTAGAACAGCAAACAGTTAGTAACCTAAGTAACAGAAAAGGGATAAACGAAGGTCTATCTTTGAAAAAAATAAGTACATGCCTACTGTAAAATTAACGACACAGAAATTCAAAGAAGACATCTTTGATTATACCGCTGAAAAAGAGTGGAACTATAAAGGTGATAAGCCAGCTATTATTGACTTTTACGCCGACTGGTGTGGCCCGTGTAAAATGGTCGCTCCAATTCTCGAAGAACTAAGTAATGAAAACCCCGAGGTTATAATCTATAAGGTAGACACAGAGGTTGAACAAGAACTATCTGCAGTATTTCAAATCAGAAGTATTCCTAGCATCTTATTCATCCCTAAAAACCGTCAGCCCATGATGCAGGCAGGAGCACTACCTAAGAATGCGCTACAAGAGATCATCGACAAAGAACTCGTATAATTAGAATTTAAAACCAAGATTTCGAAGCCACTCAAAAACCGTGAGTGGCTTTTTTTATCTTAGGACAAAAAAGATGATTAGAGAAAAGACCATTTGGATTACCGGAGCTTCATCGGGCATCGGTCGCGCGTTAGCCATACAACTTGCTCGTGAAAACAAACTCATTCTCTCTTCACGAAATCTCGACGAACTAGAGGTAACTAAAAGTAGGTGCGCCAGCTCTAAAGTTCATTTAGAACCTCTAGATCTCGCTGACTTTGACTCGCATCATTCGATAGTAGCCCGAATAATTAAAAATCATGGGGCCATCGATCATCTCATCCACTGTGGCGGTATTAGCCAGCGATCATTAGTAAAGGACACCCTGTTATCAGTAGATGAAAAACTGATTAGAATTAACTACTTAGGAACTGTTTCTCTCACTAAGGCTATTCTTCCGCACTTTTTAAAGGAAAAACAAGGTCATTTTACAGTAATTACAAGCTTAACTGGTGTTTTCGCATCGCCCTATCGTTCAGGATATGCCGCCTCAAAACACGCATTACACGGATTCTTTGACAGTCTAAGAGCAGAACTTGAAGACCAGGGAATTCTAGTTACCCTCGCAGCTCCAGGGTTTGTAAAAACAAAGGTTTCGATCAACGCGCTTACCGGGGATGGAAACAGTTTAGGTTCGATGGATGATGCACAAGCTAAAGGAATAAGTGCTGAGGCCTGCGCTCAAAAAACTATAAGAGCTATCGCTAGAAATAAACGTGAAGTTTATATCGGGCGTGAAAGCTACGCCGCCTATGTCAAACGCTACCTTCCAGGAGTATTTGCTCGCCTAATCAAAAAAGCAAAAGTTCGCTAAATACTTACGTCGAGTAAAACCCCACAATGATTCAGAAACTCTAGCTCAGCAAGCTTGGCCGAGAACTTCGACTGAATCCCTACAAGCTCTGCATTGAGTAAATTGATTTGTGCCTGCCGAAGTTCGATAGAAGTGATTTGACCGAGTTCAAATTGGGATTGTGCGCGACGATAGTTTTCTGAAGCGGTGGTGACATTTTCTTGCTGAAGACGATACACCTCAAGGGCGTTTCTATAATTGCCTTCTGCATTTCGAAGGTCTCTAAGCACCTCTTGTTCAATTTGCTTCTCCTGCAGTTGAGTAGCCGCTAAGGCTAAACGCGCATTTCTTATACCAACTTGTTGCGAGCCTGACTGAAAAAGGTTCCAGTTCAGATTAATTCCCGCGCTTAATCCAACCGTATTATTAGAGGCTAAGAACCCTGTGGCCGGAAACTGTCCTTCTGAATAACCATAAGCTCCATTTGCAGATAGCCTAGGAATTAAAGTGGACTTCTGAGCTTTTAAACCCAGTTCGCTAATCTCTTGATTTGAGCGATTTAGTAATAGTCGAGTGTTGTTCGCCTGATACGACGCTTTGTAATTCTGAAGATCTTCACCAGACAAAAAGGCAACCATAGGGCTTACCTCAAATACAGTTTCAAGATCTCTAGCCAACAAAGTATTTAGACTTCTTTTGGCATTCAATAGTGCTTGGCGCTGACCCAAAAGACTGATGCTATCTGAGTTTAAATCCACTTTTGCATTCAAGACATCTAAACCCGTGACACTACCGAATTCAAAGCGCTTTTCTGCACGCTGTAATCGTTTTTTAGAATTTTGAAAAGTCTGCTCTAGAATACGAACCGATTCATCTAATCGAGCAACCTCATAATAAGCTGAGTACAATTGCAGAAGCGTTTGTTCTATCGTTTGTCTCACCTGTAAACCCGAAAGTTCATATTGTTCTTTAAGTCGTTGATAATTATAGTATCTCCCGAAGCCATCGAAAAGAGTGACATTCAAATTCACTGAGGCATTATATCGTTTTGTTTCAGCTCCTTCAATGGTTCTAGAATTACCGTCTTGAAAAACCGCTTCTTGATTATCTCTAGCTATGTTTGCTCCAGAGGTGGCGGTTAGAGTGGGTAAGAATCCCGTATTTAACAAAGAGGCATTATTCTCTGCTTGTTCCTCAGAAATCCTTGAAACCAAGATTCCAAAGTTATTTTCTAGAGTGAGTGATAGTGCCTGTTCTGGAGTCAAAAGTTCTTGGGCCGATGCCGCCCCAAATACAAATGCTGTAATGAAAAAAAACTTAAACTTCATCTTGTAGGTGTTCTTTAACTACACGTTCGGCTAGTCGTGGAGCAATGTGTTTGCCCGTTTTTAAATAGTGTATAATGATCTTAATTCGGTTACCAAATAGCAAGAAAATCGGCAGCATCACCAAGGTTAATAGGGTAGCAAAACCAATACCATAGGCGATGGCGATGGCCATGGGTTTCAAAAATTGCGCTTGACGACTTTTTTCAAGAAGCAAGGGGGCAAGACCTGCAATAGTTGTAATTGAGGTTAAAAAGATCGCCCTGAAACGAGATCTTCCTGCTTCAAAAAGCGCTTTTTCAAGTTGCATGCCTGACTTCAAATTCGAATTGTACTTACCGATAAGAACGAGTCCGTCATTGACCATGATACCAATAAGTGCGATAATACCGAGTAGTGACAAAATATTAAGAGGGAATCCGTGAATCTTATGCCCCCAAGCCACAGCAGTGATACTAAAAGGCACTAGCATTAGAAGGAGTAGTGGCTGAGAAAAACTTCTAAAGGTGAATGAAATCACTACGAAGATTAAGAAAAGAGCCGTTAGACCAACTAGTCGAAGAGAGTCAATCAGTTTACCTGCCTCACGATTCTGACCTTCGTAAGAAGGTGTTACCGTCGGATATCTTGCCAAAATATCAGGCATTACATTGGTTTTAATCCAATCTAGAATTTCTGTGGCTGTTGTGGTATCTGGATTATCTAAATCAGCATTAATTTGAATCTCACGCTGACCGTCGAGGTGATTAATAGCAACTTCTCCTCTTACGATCTCATAGGTCGCAATTTCTTTGAACGGAACGAGTCCACCTCCCGGTGTACTTATTCTCATCTCATCTAGATCAGTAAGTGATGAGCGATTTTGACGATCGTAACGAACCCAAACCCTAATTTCGTCTTGCCCTCTCTGAAAACGAAGTGCCTGTGCACCAAAAAAACCTGAACGAACCTGCGACATAACCGTTCGTAAATCAAGCCCAAGCAAATATGCTGAACTCTTTAATTGAAGGCGTATCTCCTTAATTCCTGCAGGATCATTATCAGTGACATCCTTTAAAAGAGCATTATCAAGCATAGCCTGTTTTAATTGACTTTTAGCATCCTTAAGCTCTTGAATATTATTTCCTAATAATGATACACTAACAGGTGAGCCTCCAAAGTTACCTCCTGAACCATATACCAAACTCTCAATTCCAGAGACAGGGCCAACAAGCTCTCTTATTCTTGCAGTTATCAAATTTGCCTTTATCGCGTCAGGCCGATCCTCCCCAGGCAATAAATTGATTTGCATACTTGCTGCAGCTGAACCAGGCCCTAATCTTAAAATAATATTTTGAAATAGCTGTTTATCAGTACCCTGTAAATAGGTAGCTGTAAATTCTTGATTAGCGACGAGTGATTTCTCCTCGATAAGTCTAATAATAGAGTCTGTAACCTTTTCATTGGTTCCATTTGGCATTTGAAGATCAATACTCACCTGATCAGAAGCGACTCTTGGAAAAAAGGAGGTTTGAATAATTCCACCGCCAATAAATCCGAAAGTACTAATAAGAAGGGCTAAGAAAATGGTGAAGGTGAAGAATGAATTCTTTAGTGCAAATTTCAAGAATGGGGTGTATAATTGGTCTCGCATCCATACCATCGAACGATCACCCATTTGGTTAATCACACGCATCTTCGCAAATCCCTTTCCAATTAAGGTTTTTGGTTCTTGTTGTGGTTTAAGTGCCTTCGAATGAGCTAAATGCGAGGGTAAAATGATCAATGCCTCTACAAGAGATACCACTAAAGTCAGAATCACAATCACCGATACTTCAGAGAAGAATTCCCCGATACGACCATCTAAAAACAGAAGGATTCCAAAGGCTAAAATAGTAGTTACAATCGCTGAAACAATCGGAGGAATTACCTCTAGAGTCCCTTCAATAGCCGCCTGAACAGGAGACTTCCCTTTTTCATGATGCTGATAAATATTTTCAGCGATTACAATTCCATCGTCTACTAGGATACCTATCACGATGATCATTCCGAAAAGCGAAAGCACATTAATAGTAACACCTGCAAAAGGGGCAACTACAAACATCCCTAAGAATGCGATTGGTAAACCAAAAGCTACCCAAAATGCGAGTCGTGTATTCAAAAACAAAGAGAGAAATACCAGTACGAGAATCATACCCATAATCGCATTCTCAGTTAGTAATTCGGTACGCTGGGTTAAAGTAGTAGAAAGATCGTTTACCACAGTTAGTTTGACGTTCGAAGCCTTTTGATTAAAGACATCTATGTATTCTTTAACTGACTCTGCCGCCCCGATAAGATCTTCGGTGTTAGTGGAGGTAATGGTCACCGTAATCGCTCGCTCTCGGTCAAAAAAAGTAGCATTGGGAGACTCTGCAAATCGATCTCGAACAGTTGCCACATCAGACAGACGTAACATTCGCCCATCAGGTAGCGCCTTGATTACAATGGTAGAAAGTTCGTCGGCATAGTACTGACGATTATTCGCTCGAATCAGATATTCTTCAGCATCAGACTTTACCGTACCCCCGGTAATTAAAAGGTTACTCGCAGCAATCTTTTGGGCTACCTCAGAAAAGCTGATATCGTAAGCAAGTAACTGGTCTTCGATCAGTGCAATCTCGATTTCTTCTTCAGGATAACCCGTTATCTCAATCTGAGAGATCCCATCAATGGCTCTAAGATCGTTTTCAACTTGACGACCGATCTGTTTTAGAATTGATAGCGGAATATCTTCACCAGAAATAGCGAAACTAATCGTTTGGCGAACGATTTCTTGTTTAGCGACTACTAGAGGCTCCATACCCGTAGGGTAATTTGGCACCCGATCTACAGCGTTTTTAACCTCTAATAGCATAAAGTCAACATCCCGGCCCTTTTCAATCTCAATATTAATTGTCCCGCTATTCTCGCGAGAGGTAGATGTAACTCGATCTATTCCCTGCAGTCCTTTTAAATTATCTTCGATCTTTAGAACAACTCCCTCTTCTATCTCTTGAGGAGAAGCTCCAGGATAAACCACCGAAATCAAAATATTTTTTGAATCTGAAAGCGGAAAGTAGGATGATTTTAAAGAAAAGGCCCCGACAAGACCGAAAATCACAAATGACAATATCAGGATGTTTACCGCAACCTCGTATTTTATAAAGTAGGAGATTAATTTTCTCATCCGACTAGTCTTCAATGATTTTCACTGGCTGCGCCTTGAAAGCCCCAGGTAAGGTTTTTGAGAGCACCTTTTCACCATCTGCCACTCCACCTACAATAGCGGTATTTTCGGTGTAATGAATCACCTGAACAGGTACAAGAGCCAATAGACCCTCTCTAACCACAAAAATTTCTTGAGAATCAAGAATTAGTGAACGATCAATTTCAATCACATTATCGATCGTTTCCATTTTAACATCGGCCGTAAGGTATTGGCCTTCACGCAATCGTTGACTTCTTACCGAAAGGGTAACTTCAATGGTTTGTGTGGTTTGATCAATCGATGGATTAATTCGAACAACCGTTCCTTCATATTCCATTTCAGATTCGAGACTGTGCAGGGCAACCTCTTTTCCGATTCGCAAATTCTCAGCATATGTAGCAGGTACAGAGACCGGCATTTCAAATATTCCTTTCTCAATAAACGTACCTAAAGGTTGAGAGGCTCTAACCAAACTTCCTTCGGTTACGTTTGCCAGTGAAAGAGCTCCATCAAAAGGGGCAATAATCGTGAATTTGGCTAGCCTAGCCTCTAGATTTAAAACATTGTAGTAGGTATTCAGAATTCCTCTTCCACTAATAAAGAATCTTTCTTTGTCTGAATCGAATTCGGGTAACTCTGCAGTAGGCGCATCAATATTATAGGCCGTTACATAGGCCTCCCATTTAGGATAAATTGAAGGGAAATCGAGCTCAATATCTGCCAAAGAGGTACTAAGGGTGTTTAGAAAATTACTCTTGGCCGAACGAACAGAAGCAGCAAATTCTGAATCGTCGAGGGCCAAGATTACCTCACCTTTTTTATAGGTTTGACCCGATCTGAATGCTTTTCCAGTAAACTTAAGTACACCCTGAACTTCTGAAAATAACTCGACGCGTTGTCTAGCGATTAACCTTCCATTTGAAGAAACTACAAGGGGAATTGATGTGTTTTCAGCCTGATTAACAAAGACCGATTTAACAGTCTTAGCCACGGCACGCTGAGGAGTTCTATTCGAAGACACCAGCTTGTTCGCTAAAAAAATAGCTAGAAATAGCAAAACTACTCCTATAATCGACAAAAGTATTGATCGTTTCATGCATTAAAAAGGTTATGGGGAGAATGTACTCCGCAATCTATCCCCATATGCCAAAAACCATGCCGAAAAGAATGTATTGGTTTTTTATCTTCTGCTCCTAGAGCGAATACTTTAGGTTTAGTCCGAAATTACGACCTGGCATAGGGATGAAACTCGTTTCCCAATACGACTGGTTCAATAAGTTAAATGCCCCAAATTGTAAGTTGAAGATAGATAACGATTGATTTAAGGTTGCATCAACCACAGTGTAAGTTCTTCCCGTTGCACGTTCAATCCATTTAACATTCAAACTACCTGAAGTAGTCTTAGTTAACTTGCCCGATAGTTGAGCGGTAAAATGATGTTTGAGATCGTTGTCAATGGTATACCTTGAAAAGGCGAAAACCTCTTCCCCAAAACTCTGAGACATGTAAGTATACGCTAAAGAAAGTGTTGAAGACGAACCGAAACGATAGCGATAATTTAAATCGAATCCTTTTGTGCTAAGATTTGCGATGTTTTGGGCCTCAAATAATGCATCATCATTTTGTTTCACGTAATCGATAAGATTTGAGGAGTTACGATTAAAATAAGCGATTGACCACTCTGTTTTCGAATTCACCTTACGCAGCCCAATCTCGAAAGCATTTGAAGTCTCTGGAAGTAAATTTTCATTACCAAGTGTCGTTCTATCACTATAATAAAGGTCGGTAAAAGTGGGTACTCTAAAGGTTTTTCCATAGTTCAGGTACCCTCTGAGCGATGGATTAATTTGCCAACCTAAGTCTAACCCAGGATAGACCTTGGTGCCTACTGTAGAAAAGTGATTAACTACAACCCCTGGGGTGATGTCTAGTCGAAGATTCATGGCAGAAATGCGCTGCTCCAAAAACAGATTTGCCATTTTTCGACTTCGTTCACCGAGATTATTACTTTGAATACTTATCGATGCCACTTCTCCCCCAAACCCAAGGCTACCTATAGCGTTATCGACTGATCCATCTAAGGCTAAACCTAATTTATGAGCAATGTGCAGATTTCGATAAATTTCTGGACGATTGCGAATATACTCGTACATATCTTGCCCTCTTCTCCAATAAACTCTTGGTGTAAGACTCCAGTCAGCACCTTTCATTTTATGGGTTACTGCAATCAAACTTGCCTGAGTTTCTTCGTATTGATCAGTAGCTGAAGGGGTCGCATAAAACCCATTAGCACCAAATCTTCTATCATTAAAGAAGCCTATGATTTCAGTAGGGTTCTTTGAATGAATCACACGTTTCAGAGCAAACGTTTTAGACTTAAAATCGGTATTATAACGATATCCGTCGCTATTGGCAAAAGAAGCATGTGCTATAAGTGAAGCTTTTTCATTCGTAGTCCCCGCAGTTAATCGAACTCCTTTTTGACCAAAAGATCCGTAATCTACAGCAGCTAATCCTTTGTTTTCTAATGAAGATTTAGTTACAATATTTATTGCCCCTACAAAGGCATTAGGGCCATAAATACGCGCTGATGGACCTCTTATAATTTCGATTCGCTCAATCATCTCAATCGGCAATAAAAAATTTGAAAGATGGTGACCGGTTTGAGCATCTTCGAGTCGAATACCGTCTATAAGTAGTAAGGTCTGATCAAAAGTTCCTCCTCTAAGGTTTATATCTGCCTGGGTAGGCCCAACTCCTCTTCTACGGATGTCTAAGCCTGCAACTTGCTGTAAAGCTTCGACAACATTTGTATATCCTGATCGCTGTAAGTCTGATGTAGAAATCACCTCTACTGTCCTTGATTGCTTTGAGATGAGCTGACCTAGTCGGCCATCAAGTACCACTTCGTCTAACTCGTTTATAATCAATGAGTCTTTCTGAAAGGCATATCCCTTTGAAAAGATTAAAATGAATAAAATACCCTTGAAGATACCTCGAACCACTTTCTGCATAACTGTTATTTTCAGTTTGCAAAGCTACGAAGCGAGGATTAATTCAAGATCGTTTTCATTTTTTTAAGTTCGCTTGTTATCTAAGTAGAGAATAACTCATAACGTAGTCGTCCATATAGAACCCTTCGCCAATAGCTATTTTTTGGGCTTTAATGATTTGAAAACCGTATGAGAGGTAGAATTGAATACTATTTGAGTTGTCTTTATTCACCGATAGGGTCATTTTAGTGCATCCCAAAACCTGAACTTCTTTTGCGATAAAATCAAGTACGCACCTACCAAGACCTCTTCTTCTAAAATCTTTGTGGATATACAACTTGCTTATGAAAACCTTCTTTTGGACTTTCAAATCAAAAGCAAAATACCCCGCTTTTTGACCCTCACTCATTACCCAGGCATATTTAAAGCCCGCTAAAAACTGATCAAACATAGCTTCGGTACTTTGATATTTCTCAAGCATGAAAGCTACCTGATTGGCACCAATAATTGGAATATAATGCTGCTCCCAAATCGAGGCAGCAAAAGATTCAAGTTGTTTAAAATCGTTTCTTGTCTCTAAAAAACGAAAGTCAACAAAATCAGTCAAAGCGGGTTCGAATTAAAGACATCGTGAAATCCTTAAAATAATTCTTCATCGCGCTCAATCATCAAAATGGCTGATTGTGGTACGATGAAATACTTTTCATTTTTATACTGAACCTCATAGGCCGAGTGTTGTAGAAATACGGCTAAGTCTCCTTCTCTAACCTGAAGCGGCACGTAGTTTACTCTATGTTCGGCGGCCTTCCATGGCTCATCTTCTTCTGTTGCATTAGGAATGGGATACCCTGGCCCAGACTTTACAATGTATCCGTATTGAATCTTCTCCTTTTCTTTAACGCCTGGCGGAAGATAAAGTCCACTCGCCGTACGTTCAGACTCTTTTCTAGGTTTAACTAACACACGGTCACCAATTACTTGAATACGATCCAAAGCTGATAAGCTATCTGTATTTCGCATAGTAAATCCTTACATTTAGTTGTAACTCAAAGATAATGGCAAAACCTGTTTTATCCTCCCTTATTATTGCGCTTAGCTTCTCGCTGCTTTCGTGTACTCAACCTACACCCCTCGAACAAGCCCTCATTGATGCTGAATTCGAAGTAAAAAAGGTCCTCGATTTGGCCGATAAGCACGAAGTTCAGATTAGATACACTCAAGTAAAAAGAGGAGGAGGTCAAGTCCCCAAATTCACAACCTATTCTCTATTTGAGGATAGTGAAACTTATTTCTATCCGGCATCAACTGCTAAACTTCCTGTAGCTGCCCTAGCGCTTCAACGAATTAGAGAATTACAAGCTGAAGGTGTAACCATTGATAGAAACACCCCCTTTCACATTAGAGATCGAGATAATCACCCGATCGCCCTTGAAGACAGCACCGCGTTGAGTGGAACCTTAAGTATCGCTCATCTGATTAAAAAGATCTTTCTGGTAAGTGATAACGATGCTTACAATTACCTCTTTGACTTTTTAGGCACCGATTACATTAATAGCCAACTAAGAGATAAAGGATTAAAAGAGACTTCAATTCATCACAAATTTTTATTTGGGGCAGACAATAAAACGACCTGGGAGTATTACTTCTTGGGCGAACAAGATACCGTTTACAAGCAGCAAAGTATTCGTGCCAAGGAGGTCATAAGCAATGGAAACTTAAAGAAGATGATCAAGGGGGTCGGATACCTAGACAACAACGAGTTAGTTTATGAGCCCTTCGATTTCTCAATGAAAAATCACATCAGCATTAATGATCTAGAGGGAATCTTAAAACGGATTGTTTTTCCTGAAGCCTTTGATTCGAAGGAACGCTTTGATCTGCGTGAAGAGGATTATGAGTATCTACAGTATTGGATGAGCCGAAACACACTCGAAAGTGAGGACCCCGACTATAGGAGCGACCCAGAATTATATGATAGTTACGTCAAATTCTTTATTTACGGAGACCAAAAAGGGACGATGACAGACAACATTAGAATCTTCAATAAAGTTGGGGATGCCTATGGTACCTTAACTGAAACCGCCTACATTCAAGACCGAGCTTCGAACGTTGAATTTTTACTTACCGCTACGGTTCACGTCAATGAGAATAAAATCTTCAACGACAATGTTTATGAGTACGATTCGATCGGGTTTCCCTTTATGGCAGGTTTAGGTCGAGCCATCCTCAGGTACGAACGCAATCAATTGAATCAAAAAAATTAAAAAGCCTTTATCTTAGCTAGACCCCCAGAAATACATCTATCATGAGAACACTTTTTTTAATTTTCTTAAGCCTTTTTAGCAGTAGTGTCATCGCTCAGAAGAAACAACCGATCGACTCTATTGTTACAGAAATTGAGTCTTCAAAGGGTATGCTCAGCACCTATTTTGATGACAGCAAACAAAAGCTGTTTCTTCAATTCAATGACTCCGTCCTTGAAATGCCACTACTAATGGTTAGCCGCTATGTACAACTGCCTTCAGGGTATTCAGCCTATCGAAATGCAGGATCCAAAACTGCAGAACAAGTCCTTCAATTCGAGAAACAAGGCAATCGAATTTTACTAAAACAGGTTTCCTTCGTCAATAATGCAGATGATTCAGACCCAATCT
>JAAZVG010000121.1 GCA_018623655.1 Flavobacteriaceae bacterium | reverse complement strand
TTGATCCTGGTTCTGATCTTGCTGTTGTTCTTCTTCTTTTTTCTTTTTTGCCAAGGCTAGATTATACCTTGTTTCTTCATCGGTCGGATCATTCCGTAACGCCTGTTTATAGGCCTCTATAGCATTGTCGTATTCTTTCTTTTGCATATAAACATTGCCGATGTTGTGAAAGGCTTTGTGAGAGAGTTCAGGTTGTTTACTCCGATTTGCAGCTTCTTTTAGATGCCCAAAGGCTTCCTCAACATGATTCTCTTGAAACAACGCAGTACCAAGATTATATGGTGCCTTAGCATAAGTTGTATCAAGAGCAGTTGCTTTTCGGAATATTTGCTCTGCCTGAGCAGGTGTGGTTATTTTATCGATCCCACTATTGTTGAGTGTTTCAACTTCGGTATATTGAGCATTAGCGACGAGCCCTATTAATACGACGATATGAAAGACTACTTGCTTTTTCATTTTCTAAACCAGTTTAGTTTTCGCTCTGGAATCAAGAATTCAATTACTAAAATAAAAAAGGCAATCGCTATAAACCATTGAAATTGGTCTTTGTAGTTCGAATAGGTTTGAGTTTCAAAGGCGGTTTTATCTAATTGTACGAGGAAATCGCTTATCGCTGTGATCGTCGCTTCAGTATTGGATGCGTCGATATAAACTCCGTTTGTATCTTCAGCTAATTCTAGTAAAACTTCTTGATTTAATTTAGAGATCACTACATTGCCCTCGCTATCTTTCTTGAATGTTCCTTCGACCTGTCTACCTTCTGGAATAGGGCCGCCGGAAGCTGTTCCGGTAGCAACGGTAATGATTTGAATATTGGCCTGATTGGCAATTTCTGAAATAATATCAACACCTGTTTGATTGTGGTCTTCTCCGTCAGACAAGAGGATAACTACTCTACGAGTTTCTGCATTGGGATCGAAGAAAGTACTAGCAAGTCTAACTGCTTCTACTATTGCTGTTCCTTGAGAAGACATCATGTCTGTATTCACTCCTTTAAGGAACATACGTGCAGCTCCATAGTCTGTGGTAATCGGTAGTTGCGGGAAGGCAGAGGCAGCGTAGGTTATGATTCCTACTCGGTCTCCTTTAAGTTCAGAAAGCGTTTCTGCGACGATACGTTTTGCTTTCTCTATGCGATTAGGAGCGATATCTTCAGTAAGCATACTTTTTGAGACGTCAATTGCGAAGACTAGATCTACACCTTCTCTTTTAACCGTTCCGAGTTGTGTTCCGATTTTCGGATTGGCTAATCCTATGAAAGCGAAATAAATGGCGAGAAGTATAAGTATACGTTTGATTAAAAGACTTTGATTACTTCGAAGAGGGGCAAGTCGCTCAAGCATCCTTTCCCTTAGCTTCGTATCGGGTTGTGCTTTTTTAAGTGTATTTTTTTGCCATGCTCGATATCCAATAAATAGAAGAGCGATAAGCAGAACAACAACCGCGCCTATAGTGAAATAATATGTATGTTCAACTAGCATCATGACAGGGCTTCTCTAAAAATAGTGTGGCGTGATAACAATTCTAATCCGAGAAGACTTAAGGCTAGAATAACCCAAAATCTGAAATGTTCTTCATAGGTATAGTAACTGAATTCTTCAATCTCACTTTTTTCGAGTTCATTAATTTGGTCATAGATTGACTCTAGACTTTTATTATCTGTAGCTCGATAGTAACTTCCACCAGTGAGTTTAGAAACACTTTGAAGCAGCTCTTCATCGATTTCCACTGAGCGCATTCCGTATCTGAAAGAACCGTCAGAGTTGTAGGCGATTGGACTCAATGCGTTGCCATTGGTGCCTAGCCCAATAGTATAAATTTTGATGCCGTATTCGAGAGCAAGGTTTGCAGCGGTTTCTGGCTCAATAAACCCACTGTTATTTACCCCATCGGTAAGAAGAATTATAATCTTTGAAATCGCATCGCTTTCTTTTAATCGGTTTACCGCCGTTGCTAGTCCCATTCCAATAGCAGTACCATCTTCGATGGCTCCAAAAGTAAGTTCAGAAAGTGCGGTTAGCGTAATTGCTGTATCGGTGGTAAGAGGTGTTTTGGTGTAGCTCTCTCCAGCATAAACTACGATTCCTATCCGATCGCTTTTTCGGTCTTTCACAAAGTCTGAGGCAACTTCTTTTAAGGCTTCAAGACGATTGGGCTGTAGATCTTTGGCAAGCATACTAGAACTCACATCGATTGAAAGTACGATGTCTATACCACTAGAAGTTTTAGTCTTGGTGTTTACTCCAGAAGTTTGCGGTCTAGCCAAAGCCATCACAAGTGCAGACAGAGCCGCTACTCGAAGTATCCAAAGTATTGGACGCAGCTTCGTTTTCAAACCGCTAGAGCCTTTAACTCCTGTGGAAAAGTTGAAGTAAACGGACTCTTTTGAGACGCTTTTATATTTCCAAATTACTAATAGTAATAATAGGGCGAAAAGCGTAAACCACTCGGGATTTTTATATGGAGCTAAAAGAATTTCTCTCATAGTTCGGTGGTAACTTTTATTGACTCCATTATTCTTGAGGCGATTAGTTCAGCCCAACGCTCTTCTGTCGGATAGGTAATTACAACCTCTTGAGAGAAACCTTTTCCACCAAATATGAGGTGATCAAATGACTGTTCATTCTTTGAGGCATCAAGCGCAGTTCCAAATGAACGATAACCTGTTATCTCGTCTTTAGTGTTATAAATTTCTGATTTTGGTAAGATTGTTGAAAATCCCGCTTCTTCAAATCGAACCAATTGTGCTTCTGACAATGCCGCAAAGTCTATTTCTGCCTCACCTTCTGTTTTTTGAATGCGGATAGATACGGTAAGTGCTCCTTTTAAACTCCAAGTAAATCCTTCCTCGGTTCTAATCAATGCTTCTGGTGATTCAATAATTACCGGCGGAAATCCATAACTGGAAGACACCCAATTCTGTTCATAGGTTTTTTTGAAGCGATCTAAGGTTAGGGTATCCCAAAGATTTTGGTAGCCCGTAAAGTAACCATAAACACCCAGAGACCCCAAGACTAGTGCAAGGGTTGCTATCGATATAATCACTCGCTGTTTAAAACGATTTTTCTTCTCAGGAACAACAGTGAGCGCCTCTAGCTTTTGCAGATAGCCTTGTTCGTAAGTCTTTATAGTTTCACTTATAAAGAATAGGTCAGCTCTTTTTTGCTCTTCAGAAACCGGTTGCTTAGCGAATTTGTAAAACTCTGACCTATTAAGCAGATCTTTTAATCCAGTTTGCTGCTCTTTGCTTTGCTCATAGTAAGGTTCACTATTACTGAGGCTATTCAATAGGTCGATTAGTTCTTTGGAGGTTCTTTGCTGGGTTGAAAGTGAGAGCCGCCTGTTGAGATAAGACTTAAATACAGATGTTGCCGAGTAGTAAATAGACCCTGACTCGATTACGTCGATTCGCTGAAGCCTATCTAAAGATGCTATAGCCACATCGAAAGGGTTATTGGCTGATTGATTCGCTCGGGATTTATTAAAGTAAATTATTAGTCCGATGACTACTAGTGCAAGCGCAAGAATATAGGGCCTAAAATCATGAGGTTTAGGTGTTTTTTGGCCGAGAGGTTTAATATCGTAAAGCCCTTGAGCCGTTGTGTCGACCACCACGTCATTCACTCGAATAGGAATTGCCTTGGTGGTAAGTGGCGTTCGATTAATTGTGATTTGTTGAGGAACGATAAGATAATCTCCAGCATCAAACTGAGTGATTCTATAGGTTTTGCGTAGTGAGAGTTGAGGTCTTTTAGACAATGTATCTATCGCTGATTCACTAACTACTTCTAAAGGATAAAAAGTCTGACCTTCAGGAAACAATATTAAGGCTTCGGGGTCAGCAGAGGCTTGTAACTCTAATTCGATTTGTTCACCGATTAGAAGACTGTTTCGATTTATTGTGGCAGACACTTCTTGACTGTATCCTTGTTGAAACCATACAGTAAGAATAATACATGAAAGCGCCTTGTATGTCGCTAAGAATTTTTTCATTACCGATGCTTTGCCTTGAAGAACTGTAATAGTTTCGAGATATGGTCTTCTTCTAGTTCACAGCTCACCGTGGGAGCTCCCACTTGAGCAAAACTCTTTTCAAAATAGGATACTGCCGAATCAATGTCTCCAGTGTAGGCCTTCGCAATGTTTATTGATCCAGTGTCTACGAAAGAAACGGTATCCTCTTCTAAAGATCTCATTGGAATCAACCCTAAATTGGGCATCGCCATTTCGAGAGCATCATAGATTCTAAAACCATTTACGTCATGACGTTTCGCTAGTATTCTTAGCGATTTCTCATAGCCAGTATCTAAAAAGTCAGAGAGAACAAAAACGATCGTTTTCTTTTTAAGATACCCAGAAAGTGACGACAATGCGCTATCAATATTGGTTTTTTGGGCAGCTTTAGAGGGATCAGAAAGAACCAGAAGCTCTCTTATTATTCGTAGAAGGTGGGCCTTACCCTTTTTAGGAGGCAAAAAAAGTTCTACTTCATCAGAAAAAGCGATTAATCCAACTTTATCATTATTTTGAAGTGCTGAGAAGGCAAGAATGGCTGCAATTTCTATGCTTTTTTCGATTTTGGTAGTTTCACCACTACCAAAAAGACCAGAAGAACTCACATCTATAGCTAGCATTAAAGTGAGTTCGCGTTCTTCTTCAAAAACCTTTGAATAAGGCTCTCTGTTTCTTGCTGTGACATTCCAGTCAATGGTTCTTACGTCGTCTCCATATTCGTATTTTCGCACTTCACTAAAAGTCATACCTCTTCCTTTGAAAGAAGAGTGATACTCTCCCCCAAAAACGTGGTCTGAAAGCCTTCGAGTCTTTAGAGCGATCTTTCGAACTCGGGCAAGAATGTCAGAGACTTCTAGCATAAAATTATTTAAGGTACTTTGACAGCTTCTAGAACTTGT
>JAAZVG010000021.1 GCA_018623655.1 Flavobacteriaceae bacterium | reverse complement strand
GCTAATGCTCCAATTACATAAGGAATCGGAACAGTCGGATTGGTATAAGGGAAGTCACTCCCCTCGGTTAAATTATTGACTAAGTTTAGGGTAGCAGCCCCTAGAATGATTCCTAATAAACCTGAAACTAGTGTGAGAAAAACAGATTCAAGTAAAATTAGATTTCTCACCTCAGCAGGAGTAGCACCAAGTGCTCTTCTCACACCCAACTCTTTAGTTCTTTCCCTGACCGAAATCAGAAGAATGTTACCAATACCTATGACACCTGCAAGAATGGTTGCAGCTCCAATAATTAGAGATAAGAAAGTCAGTCCATTCGCGAATCCACGTATTTGACCAAAAATTTCACCTAGATTAAATGATCCAAAAGCGCGGTCATCTGTTGGGTCGACATTGTGAATTGATTTTAAAACCGTCTTTACATCTTCCTCTACCTTTATAATATCAGCATCATCGAAGGCCGCAATACTCATGAAATCTACATCATCTCCTTTATTGTACAGCTTGTTAAATGTCGTGAAAGGGATAAAAATATCACTGTCTGATTCGAAGCCGCCTCCCGGAACAAATTTGTGTACCCCAACCACTCTAAAATAGATATCATTGATTCGAATAAAGGACCCGATAGCATCCTCTTCATCTTCAAAAAGCTCAGTTTTGGTTCTTTCTCCAATTACACAAACTCGACGTGAATTTTCAATGTCTATTTCATTTATAAATCTCCCACTATCGTAAATTTTCTTTGTTGCAATCTTTGTATAAACTGGAAAGTCTCCGTAAACGTTGTAATTTCCTGATTTCTGGCCTCTAACCGTTAGTGCAGGGCTACCTCCAAAAACACCAGTAGCATTCCTTGGAGCGATGTATTGGATCTCTGGAATTCTCTTCTTTAAAACATCAATATCACCCAGTCGAAGTTGAATTCTTCGACCTGTTCGAAAACCTTTATAAGGTTTGCTAGTGGACTGAGACCAAGCAAAAAGCGAATTCATTGCAACAGTCTCAAACTGTCTTTCAAAACCGTTATCTAAGCCTTTAGCGGCACCAGACATTGCGATGTAAACAAAAATACCCCACAGCACGCCAATAACAGTCAATAACGTTCTAATTCGATTTTTACTAATCGAACTGAATATTTCTTGCCAAGTGTCGCGTTTAAATAAAAATCGCATATTATTCGTCTCTAAGTGCTACAATTGGTTTGATTCGAGCGGCACGCTTCGCAGGAATATATCCGGCGATACTTCCGAAAATAATTAGGATTAAGGTTGCTCCTAGGGCAAAACCTAAGTCGATATAAGGATTGGTAATAAAATAATCTTCTAGTTTACCCCCCAAGTTTTGAAGAATGATTACACCAGCAAACATTCCCGAAAAACCTGATAAAATAGTTATGGTCGTGGCCTCGAGAAGAATCGTGCTAATCACAACTCTAGGTGATGCACCTAAAGCCTTTCGTATTCCAATTTCTTTTGTTCGCTCTTTAACAACAAAAATCATGATATTACTCACCCCAATAATACCAGCAACAATTGTACCTATTGCAAAGAAGAGGGCAATAAAACCTAAAACTTGTGCAAACTGTTGATTCTGTTTAAGTTCATCAGCAATGTTACGAATGAAGATTCCACTTCGATCTTCTCTTGCGATGTATTTCTTCTCTTTAAGGAGCTTAGTAATGTTTTTTTCTAAAGCCATCGCACCAGCATAACCAATACTAGGATTAAATCCAACAACAATTTCTGCGATCTTATCATTACCCTTTTCAATGAGTTGCCTAGTAGTATATGGTATATAAATAAGGCGTTCCTCGTTATCACCTCCGTCATCCTGAAAAACACCAATCACTTTGAAAGCAATGTCTCCCATAATAATAAACTTTCCGATAGGTTCTTCATCCTTAAAAAGATCTTTAGCAACTAATCGGCCAATAACTGCATATTTCGCTCGAATACTTATGTCATTTTCATTAAGAAAACGACCCTTCATAATAATTGTTTTTTCGCTAAACTGATGCGCTGGGGCTACCCCTCTATTGGTGTAATTGTTAGACTCACCTTTATAATTTACTAGACTAGAGCGAGTGATGCGAGGTGTAATATAATCGATAAACATGGCGAAAGTTTCCTCAATGTCTTCTAGATCTGAGTTGTCAAACTGAATTCTACGATTCGAGGTGTAACCTTTATAAGGCATTGAAGTTCTTCCCGGAAATATGAATAAAGTGTTGGTTGCATCATCACCGAAGAATTTTTCAAAAGTATTTTGTAAACCGTTAGTAAATCCAACAAGAATTACCACAATAAAAATTCCTAAAGCCATGGTGAAACCAGTCAGAAAGGTTCTAAGCTTATTTTTTCGAATGGTATCGAAAATTTCTTTCCAGGTATCTCTACTAAACATATTGGGAAGCGCGTACTTGATCTACCTTTTTATCTTCTACAATTACACCGTCTTTCAAATAAACAATTCGCTTACACATGTGGGCGATATCTTCTTCGTGTGTAACTACTAAAATGGTATTACCCTCGTCATTAATCTTTTGAATGAGATCCATTACCTCATAAGAAGTCTTACTATCTAAGGCTCCAGTCGGCTCATCAGCTAGAAGTACTTTAGGATTTGCGGCCATGGCACGGGCTATCGCAACACGCTGTTTTTGACCTCCGGAAAGCTCACTAGGTAAATGGTTCGCCCATGGTTTTAAACCAACTCGATCGAGATATTCGAGAGCAATTGCATTACGGTCTTTTCTAGATTTACCTTGATAATATAAAGGCAATGCGACGTTTTCAACCGCAGATTTATAATTAATCAAATTAAACGATTGAAAGATAAATCCAAGAAATTTATTTCGATACTCCGCAGCCTTGGTCTCATTTAAATCAACTATGGGTACAGAATCTAAAGTGTAAGTGCCAGAGTTGGCCTCGTCCAACATTCCTAATATATTTAGCAATGTCGATTTACCAGATCCCGAAGAACCCATTATCGCAACTAACTCACCGGGCTCAACCGAAAAGTTAATTCCTTTTAAAACATGCAGTGAATTACTGCCCATTTGATATGACTTATGTAAGTCTTTAATTTCGATCATCAATACCCGAAGCTACGTTTATATTCGTTTAGACGACAAAGAAACTACTTTGTTACAGCATTTATGCTCATCGCTATGTTAATATTTCAATTAAGCCCCAATACCAATCAATTTTTCTCTGACAAGACAAGAAAAAACCTTGACCACAATCGTTCGAACTTGGTTTTAGATATCCAATAAATACGTCCAATTGAGGGATCCATGATTTGAATTTAAAAACGAATAGCAAACTATCTCATACACAGATACTTGCGAAATTTTATTCGCAGCGATTTATAAATAACAAAGGCGATTTATAATTGACAGAAATTAAGGGTTCTGCGCAGCTCTTAATTTTCTGTACACCACATAAAAAACAACACCAACAAGCACGTAAGGAATAGCCATTAGGTAAACAATACCATTATTAATCCCCTCTGCAGTAGAAGTATCAGCACCAGATTCGAGTACAGCACGACACATAGCACATTGAGCGTTTACATCTACAGAGAAAAACAGGAGAACTCCTAAGATAAAAATTGGATATGCTCTTTTAAACATAATAAGGTGAAATCATTAGGTATACCACCACACCTGTGACTGCTACATATAACCAGATTGGAAAAGTGATTCGCGCCAACCTTTTATGAGCTTGAAAATCCTTCAAGTAGGCTCTAAGGTAGGTGTGTAATACAAGCGGTATAATAACAATTGAAAGGAGTATATGAGAAATAAGAAGGATGAAATAAAGCGTTCTGATCATTCCCTCTCCACCATATGGAGTAGAATCCGAAGTCATATGGTATGCCACATACATTAAAAGAAATGAAAGTGACAAGGCAATACAGGTCTTCATTATATTCTGGTGCAGAATGATCTTTTTTGCTTTAATCGCCCAGAGAGCTACAACTAAAAGGAGGGCTGTCAAACCATTAATAGAGGCATAGATTGGCGGTAAGAAACTCAAAGGTTCTACATTCGGTAATCGAACCCCAAATAGTATCGCAACTACCACAGGTACAGCTACAGATACGATCGTAATTAACTTTTTTGCTACTGACTCTTTCATATTACTTCTTATCATTTAATAAAATCCTAATGTCTTCGGCTAGTTGAGATATTTGCTCCGTTTCTCCATCTGCATCTACCTTCAACTTGCGAGTTATCGTACCCCGATAATAAATTAGTGGGTTTCCGAAATTGTCCTTAGAAGATCTAAAATAACCCTCTGAATCAATTAGCGCAAACAAGCCTGAATGTTCAAACCCTCCTGGCGCAGCCTCATCTTCTTGAGCAATCATAAAAAACCCTTTTTCAGCGAGAGTATAAATTGCATCGCGCTCACCCGTTAAAAGAAACCATTGATCAGTATTAGGTAAATATTTGTTCTGGTAATCCAACAGTCGTTCTGGGGTGTCATAAAATGGGTTAATCGTTATCGATACAAAGACTACATCATCACCCTTAAACTCTTCGGCCAATTCAGCCATATTATTCGACATAATCGGACAGATCGTTGGGCAAGTTGTAAAGAAAAAGTCTAAAACAACTACCTTGCCTTTCAAATCATGGGCTGTTACATTATTACCTTCTTGGTCGGTGAAGCTAAAATCAGGTATTTGTCTAGGCCCTTCTGGACCCATAAGATATGCGAGCGTCTTTTCAGTCGAACCATACATTACCTCTGATGTTAGCGTCAAACGATTAGTATCCACGATTTTGCCCTTTTTTATTCGAGAAATTAGACTCGGAATCGTAACAATACCAAAAACAAGTACGATGATCGACACCCATAAATAGGTGTTCTTCTTATTTGACTTACTTCCTGTCGGCATAATTCTTTTTTAAAGCTAATCGATACTCAGCAAGTAAAACCTTAACATCATCCTCCATCTTGTTGTTAAGAACCGCTACAGATCTTATGTCATAGCCGTACAAGAGCCCTTCGTCTTCATCCTTTGTTCTTCCCCTGAGCGAACCATTCTTGTCAATAATATAAACCCGTGGAGAACTACCTGAAGTCAGTGAATCTTTGGTCTCTAAGGCTTCAAACAATTTAGTAGAATCGGTTTCATCAAGATAAATTACTTTGTAGCGAGTCGTATCTGTAATCTGGCCTAGATCAATTAACAATTTGTCGATCTCACTTTTTTGATTCAGATAAGCAATTAAAACAGTTTGAAAATCATTGAATTCGTAAAAGCGTTTATAAATTTTCTGATTGAAATTAAATAGATATCCTTTCATCAGCTCAACCTCTTGTCCTAAAAATGAAAGTACAGTGATCTTGTCGTGAAATATTTCTTTAGCTTCTATTTGGGTATACTCTAAGCTCAACTCTGAGGCAAAGCTCTCAGTCAAGACGGGTAGGCGACCAAAACGATTGACCCCCGAAGCGAAAAAAAGATAAATCACCAAGGGCAAAATAAATAGAATACCTAGAACCAGTGGTTTTTTCATAGCAGATAAACTGAGATACAAAAATAAAAAAAGGCGATCACCTAATCGGTAATCGCCTCAAGTATATTCTTTATATAAAATCTAGAAGTCCCAGGTCATGAATGTCGTATTAAAAATTTCATAAACGTAGGTCGCTTCAAATAGAAGTAAAGTGATTAAATATGAAATAAGAAAGACCGGTGTCCACACTACTATTCTTCTTAGTGTGGCTTTTTCATCACGCAAGTGCATAAAGTCCCAAGCAATATAGTAGGCCTTTACTAGGGTAAGGATGATAAAAATCCAGTTAAGGGGTTTCATTCCAGGGAACGAAGTATCCATTAAAAATTCAGGTTTTGAAATACCCAATCCAACTTCAATAGCTGTTACAATAGAAAGAAATAAAAGAACACCCCAAATCTTTTGCTGGTTACTCTTGAAGGTTACTAAACCTCTAAAAATCGATAGTTTGTGCTCATGTGCCATAATTATACCAGATAAAAGAATGTAAATACAAATACCCAAACAAGGTCTACAAAGTGCCAGTACAATCCTACTTTTTCAACCATCTCGTAGTGACCTCGTTTATCGTAAGTACCCATGAGAACATTGAAGAAAATAATAATGTTGATGGCAACGCCTGAAAAAACGTGAAAACCGTGGAATCCTGTAATAAAGAAAAAGAAATCTGCAAATAACCGACTTCCGTATTCGTTACGGATCAAATTCGCCCCCTCAACCACGATAGCAGCATCTGCGAGCTTAGCAACTGCATCTTCTCTTGAAAGTACGTTTTTTTCGCCTTCGATGATTTGCTCTGTCCGAATCGTAACTGATTCGTCAGCAAGGAAACCTGCTTTAACTTCATCTAAACTATAGGTGGAAGGTTTATCTCCTTGCGCGAACCAAATCCCTTTCGAAGACTCGTGATAAACGGCAGTCTCATTCGGATTTTCAATCGCAAAATCTCTAAGTGCAACGCGCTCTCCTGTTTCAATATCTACAAATTGTAAAATACGACCTCCTTTGGTTTCTAGAGCTCCGAAGTCACCCTTTATAAAAGTTGCCCATTCCCAAGCTTGTGAGCCAACGAAAATTGCACCTCCAATTATAGTAAGCAGCATATAAAACGTTACTTTCTTTCGATTCATATGATGTCCTGCATCAACAGCTAATACCATAGTAACCGAAGACATAATCAGAATGAATGTCATGAAAGCGACATAATACATCGGATAGTTACCGTGAAAAAAAGGAACGTGAGTAAAAACCTCATCCGCTATGGGCCAAGTCTCGATGAATTTAAATCTCGAAAAACCATAGGCGACAAGGAAACCTGAGAAAGTAAGGGCATCAGAGACAATGAAAAACCACATCATCAATTTACCATAACTCGCTCTTAGTGGCTCCTTATCACCACCTCCCCAAACGTTTTCGTCTTTTGCTGTTGAAATTGAAGTATTCATTAGTTTGGCATTAGTTGTCGCAAAGGTACACCTTTGCATATTTTATAAAAAGATTTGATCCGATTTACTTAACGAAAAACATAAATAAAACGAGATAAACCCATAACACTCCCAAGAAATGCCAAAAAGTCTCTCCCAGTTCAAATCCAAGTCTGTTTTCAGGTGAATATTTCGAGTGAAATAACTTGTAATTAACAACACTTAAACTAATTAAACCAGCAAATAAGTGAACTAAGTGAACAAAGGCTATTAAAAATATATACGACATTTTAATACTACTCGTTGGTCCTGTAAAATAATACCCAGCTGAAACCATCTGGCTAAATCCATTAAACTGAATAAAGACAAATACAATACCCAAAACTAGAGTGGTTAAAGAAAATCTGGACGCTACCAGTGTTTTTCCTGATTTAAGTGCGAATCGAGCAAGAATATATGTTAGACTGCTTAAAACAATCACTACTGTAGACCACCAAAAAGCAGAAGGTAATTCGATACTAGCTACCCAGTCTTTTCGTTTGCTACTGACGATATAAGCACTTGTCCATCCTGCAAAACCCATTACCAAGGAAATGATTCCGAACCATAGCATCATTTTCTTTGCGCGTTGTTGCTTCTCAAATTCTGTTCGTTCTAACATAATTTTATTACTATCAAATAATGTGATCGATAACATAGATCACTTGAATTAATGAAATATAAATAACACTCCTGAGCATTAATTTTTTCGCAAAAGATACCTCTAGTGAATTAAACAATTGAAATGCGGGAATTATCATGTAAAGTCCCGAAATACCAACCGCTATGGCTGCAGGAATTGATATCACAAATTTTCCGGTAAACCCAAAAACGGGTGTTATAGAAGCCAATATCGTCCAAAAGGTATAGACAATAATTTGGAAAGCGGTGCTCTGATCCCTTTCTCCGGTTGGGAGCATTTTGAATCCTCCCTTTTTATAATCATCGTCGAGCATCCAAGCCAAAGCCCAAAAATGAGGAAACTGCCAGAAAAATTGAATCATGAACAGGGTTCCCGCCTCAATTCCAAAAGAGCCAGTAGCTCCTACCCAACCTAGCATAAATGGTATGGCTCCAGGAAAAGCACCTACAAAAACCGAGAGTGGTGTTTTGGTTTTTAGTGGAGTATAAACCGCTGCATAAAGAATAACAGATAGCAGACCAAAAACTGCAGTTTTAAAATTTAATAAATAAAGTAAACCACCTCCTACAACGGTCAGTATAAAGGAGATCAATAAGGCAAAAGAATTCGAGAAACGACCAGTTGGTAAAGGGCGGTCTTTTGTGCGAATCATTTTTGAATCTAAATCCTTTTCTATGATTTGATTATAAGCATTAGAAGCTGCAACTAAGGAAAAGCCTCCGACAAGAAGAAGACCTATTTCGGTTCCTTTATAGGTATCCGCCCCTAATAAGTATCCTGCTAAAGCAGAAAAAACAACACTAAGTGCTAAACGAACCTTCGTTAAGACCATTAAGTCTGACCAAAGTAAAGATGTAGGATGTTTGGTTGCCTCTACAATCATAGAGTGCAAAGATAAGATGCACAACTAGCATTCAAATAAAAAAAACCGAGCAATAAGCCCGGTTTTATGTTTTTTATTTCTCCGTATTACTGCAAGCGGAAAGTGATCGGAATACTGAAAGGCACCTTTACAGGACGCCCGCGTTGTCTACCCGGTGTCATGTTAGGGAGTAAATTAATAATACGCAATGCTTCAGCTTCAAGATTTTTATCTGGCCCTCTCATTCGCACTCCTCCAATTGAACCGTCACGCTGAATAACAAACATCACGTTCACACGACCTTGAACACCCATCTCTTGTGCAATTTCAGGGTATCTAAAGTGCTTTCGAATGTGTTTTTGCATTTGCTGCTGAAAACAAGCTTTTTTGTCACTAGCTCCTTCACAACCTGGGAAGACAGGTACATCTTCAATGACTGCAAAAGGGATTGAGATATCTTCCTCGATTTCTTCAACTTCAACCTCCTCAATTTCGATTACTTCTTCTTCTTGAGAAGTTTCTGTAGATTCAATGATCGTCTCTTCAACCTCTTCCTCATCTTCTACAACTTCAATTACTTCAGGAGCTGCTGGCGGCGGCGGCGGCGGCGGAGTCTTTCTTTGCTCTGTCATCGGCACCTCCTCATCAAGTTGATCTTCCACATTTAGAGAAATATCATAATTAGCTGCCTTATCATATTTCTTCCATTCTAGGGCTCGCCACACAACAAACATTGTAAGTGCTAAGCCTAGCGCGAAGAACAATCCACTGTTACGACCTATATCTGCTTTTGGACTTTTTTTCGGTTCCATACTCTACTTTTTGCTGATGGCTAATTTAAATATTAATTCGAAAAAGCACCGAATTATTTCGGGTTTTTCATTGTGTTAAAAATAGGATTTAACACCTTCAAGGATATCAAACCAAAAATCACTCCTACAAAATTGGCAATAAAATCGCCAAGTTCTGTCGAACGATAAATCGTAAGGTAGCCTTGTAAAAATTCGATAATTCCACTATAGGTGATAGCGATCAGAGCGATAACTAGCTGTGACTTAAAGGTTAGATTATACTGCAGAGACCCCTTAAAGGACAGCGCTAGTAAAAAAGTAAAACCTAAATAGAATAGAAAGTGTACTAACTTATCCGCCCCTTCGAAACGAAGAATGGATTGGTTACTTGAATCAATTCGTACTAAACTAAGAAACGTTATACCGATGGCATATATAAGGAAGGCCATAGTATATGGATTGAAGAGACGACTTTTTAGCTTATGCACCAACAAGGGCTTTATAGGCATCAACGTCTAAAAGCTCATCTACTTCATCTGGGTTACCGATATTCATTTTAATCATCCAACCTGCTCCATAGGGATCGCTGTTTACTAATTCTGGATTTTGATCTAATTCTTCATTGAATGACTCAATAGTACCCGATAAAGGAATAAATAAATCAGAAACGGTTTTTACAGCCTCCACGGTTCCGAAAACCTCTTCTTTGTCAAGTGTTTCGTCTAGAGTTTCAACCTCAACATAAACAATATCCCCGAGCTCAGATTGTGCAAAATCAGTAATACCAACGGTTGCTGTATTTCCTTCAATAAGCACCCACTCGTGATCTTTTGTATACTTTAAGTTTTCTGGAAAATTCATAACAATTTCTGATTATTAATAGATTTCAAAGGTAACTAAAAGAGTCTTTTAAACTACTCACCAAATCGATATTTTAAGCTGAGTCCTGCACGCATTGTAGTTTGCGGAAAAGAGGTTGAGACCCTAAACTTCGAGAAGCTATGATCGTAATAAGCTGCTAAATTCAGCGTATTACTCAAAGCGTAATCCGCAGAAAACTGTGCAGAGAAGCTCTGCTGACCTGAAGTAATTTGATCACCAATAATCTCATCGAGATTTCTAATGAAGGTCGTATTCGATCGATAAGACACATCGCCTCTAAGTACCATATCACCACGGTATTGTCTTCGCTTACCGCCAATCTTAGGATTCCAACGTAAATCGGTGATTCGCTTACCTAACCCAAGCACGAATTCTTGTCCTTTAATTTCGGTTAATAGACTATTGGCAAAACTTAGGTTTAATGCCCTGTCCTTACGCCATTCTGTTCGAATTTGCCAGAATGATTCTGTTTCGAAATCAAATCCTATAAGCGGGTTAAACTGATCATTCATCACTACGGCTCCAATCAGTAATTCTGGTTTTATATCTCCATTTTCAAGATTATACAATCCGTCATTTCGACTTAGGTTGTTTTGAAAATTATTGATGCTATAAGCCGCTCGATATCCGTGATTGATTGCAAAACGCGTAAATACCTCAGGGAATAGACCACTGATAGAAAGATCCCAATTTGGTATGCCGAAAGATTCAAAAGGGCCTAAACTAACTTCGCTAACTGACTTCCCTGAATAGGCCGCAATAAAAGAACCTAATAATACCTCAGGATGATAGGCTCCATAGGCGATAGGGTAACCTTCTGAGTCAACGGCTGATAAATCCATACCTGATGCTTTAGCCAACCGATTTGCCATTTCAATTCTAAAGGTTTTAAACTGTTCGAATGCCTCTGAGCTCGTACCCCCCATTGAGCCATCGAAAGCGGTTGAAAGTAGAAAGGCTGTAGTACTGTAACTACCTGTCTGATTCGCGAGTAAGGACTGAAATGCTGGTCCAAAGTCAGAGGGAGTCACTCTGAACTGTTCTTGAAAACGATCGCTCTTTCTTCGATCATAATTAAGACCAATGGAAACCGCGCTTCCGATACTAAAGTTAGCGGTTGCAGAAAAGTTTTCGTTTTCATCGATAACAAAAGGAGTATTAAATCCTTCAAATTCGGTCAAATAACCTTGTCGAGCTGCTTCAAATCTCAGGTCAGAAGAGGCTAAACCCAATAGCAACTTGGGGTCTAATTGTAATAGACTTCGATCATTGATCGTTGGTAAATATCCCGGTAAAACCACTCCCGATGTCTCCGAATAATTAATGGTTATTTGACTGCTTATAGCATCAGGTATTTTCATCAATTTTTTCAACCCAGATTTTAAATCAAGACCACTACTCACTGATAAAGTACTTGCTGTTTGTACCGTATGAAGTGGTCTACCTGCAACCTCAGCTAAGGCATCAGAACCTCGCTGCCAATTAAGTGTCCCTCCGTAATCTAAGCGGGTAGTTAAAAAATCAAGAGGTTTGAAGGCACTGAATGGAATTTCTAGTCCAAGCTGTAGTTGTTGCGCGTAGGTATTTGGCTTACCCCAAGAAAAGAAAGACTCCCAAACCGAGTTGAAACCTAGATTTTGATTTAGATCGAGATTAACGATGTTATTCTGAGTGGCGGTAAATGAGGTACTAAAGAATTTTAATGGATTCGCTTTAATCGAACCGTTCCATCCTGAACGATAATTCTGCTGACTTAGAAGGGGTAGGTCAAGAAGAGTTATACCAGGTATAAAAACTTGTCTAAAACGTTGCTCACTCAGAGCCCGATCAATAGAAGCCCCCATTGTGAGTGAGAAAATCGAAGGAGTATAGGTATAATCCAATGAAGCCTTTGCTTGAGACTGAAGCGATTCTGAAATCTCGAAATCACGATGAGATTTGGTTGAATGACTATAGTTAATTGTGATGTTCTCTGGATCGAAAAAATCAACCTTACTATCCTCTTTGCGTTCTAAACGAATTCCGTTTAGCGCAAGACTTGAAACCTCTGTATAAGATTCCGCCTGCTCTCGAATTGCTTGCCTGTCCTGCTTACTTGACGCGGCGCCAAGCCGGTCCTCTAGACGGATGTCTTGATAAACTGGATCATACTCAGGAGTAATTCGGGTAGAAGCCATAGAATAATTCAACGGCAGTTTTAATCGGCTAGTTTTAGGTAAAAACTGTCCAAGATCTGTACGAATCGAGAAATCGAAATTTTCAGTATCATCTAACGAACGAGTATTAACGGCTCCGTCGATAGCTCCAAAACCCACCGTTGTTTTAGAGAAACCAGCACCCATAGTAACTACATCAGATAACTGAACAGAGGCATTAGCTGTTGCTGCCCACCCTCCTTTGTGATTGATTCCTGCTAGACGTAATTCATTGAACCAAAGCTCTGCCGAAACGGGAAGGCTTGATGATCGATTAATAGCCCCAATCATGGCAGAGCTAATATTTCCAATCGATGGATTCCCTTTCACCCGAATGATCATTCCATTCTCAAATACTTTTGAATACGCTGATTCGGCAGAGGCAATCTGCTCTGCCTTCACACTACTTAAAAGTCCCAAATCAAGATCTAAAGCATTTGCATCTGGCCAAATTAACCCTGCATCCTGGGTTGCGTTATTTGTAAAGGCTAAAGGCCATTCGATCTGATAATAATTAGAACTATAGTCAGTTCCTATTCTCAGAAAGGCTACTAGATCATTATCCTGGACTGTTGAAGTACCTATTCGCTCGGCATGAACAAAAAGCTTCAGCCTTTCAAAACGGCGCATATCGAATTTCACACGTCTAAAAGCTCCTCGTCCATCACCTAATTGCAAATCATTAAACTGCATGCTTAACGACTGCTCATTCTGTCGTACGATCGTATTGGTATTATTCAAGGCCTCACGTCGAACCCCCGGAGGAAGAACATATGGGATGGGGCTTCTATTACTATTTTCCTCAATATTTACCGCTCCCAATTCAAAGGTCGTTGAAGGATTTGCAGGCAAGTTTGCTTCGGGGTCCAGTTCTTTATCGTAGATCCTCCAGCTTCCCTGAATTAAATCTAAAGCAGCAAACCGCAGAACCGCAGCCCTTTGAAACCCTTGCAAAGACATCCGAATGAAAGGGATCGATCTAAAATCAGTAATTCCTCCAACCGTTCGGGTGTATTCACGAAGGGGAATTTTATACTGCACCCAACGAACTTTGCGTCCCGTATCTAAAGTAACTTCTCGAACAGTAGTAATGTATGGCATTGATTCACTTACTACCGAATTAATAGGAAGCTCATACTGATAATAACTCTCCACCACATTCATAGCAAAGTCTCGATCGACATCCTCCACGTCGGGTAATAGCGTTGAACCTCTCAGCTCATCAGTCGAATTCATCGGAGTATTACCTTCTGGGTTATTAAAGTACTTGTAACGATTCGGAATACTACCTTGAGCTTCTAAGTAATTCACATAATTATCTCTAGCTGGGTCATCGCTTGGTCCTTTGTAGATTACTCCTTCCTCAGCGTCTGAAAGACCGTCTAGTCCAACATCTTGTAATTCTCTAAGCCCAGCGTCACTATCGAACGTATAAATCAATGCGCTTCTAGAAGGTACAGAACCATATATGGTCTGCTCAACTTGAACTCCAAGACCATTTTCGTATTGCTTTCTTCCGTCAGGTAAAATATCCTCAGAAAGATTCCCAAGATCGATCACCAATTTACCTCCTTCTCCAACTTCGTTAGGTTCAAAAGGATGTAACATCCAAAACTGTAAATATTCAATATTCGCCTGCTCAAAGTCGGTAACTGTTAGCGCTCGCATAGTCCCAGCCCATTTATCTGTAACCGCGCCAAAATCAGACGCCGTATTATAAGGCCCGGCCTCATCGGGGTAGTAAGCAATATCCAAGGTAGATTGAACGGCAGATTGTCCCTGAACCACATCGGTTTCAGGATAAACCTCTCTTATAAAAATTCGACGTGCTTCATCCTCTTGCAACATCGCATCAGTGATGTCTGAGGGTCTTAACCTGCTGTAAAGTACAGGGTCAATCGTGTACCATGCCAATCGAGCCCTAGACCTAGAAGCATCCATACCTGTTTGACCAAAAGGATTACTCGACAATACCCAATCTGAGGGATTTCTAAGATCTAAGAATTGTTGAGCCTCTTCAAAATCATCGATATACGTGGTGACCTCACCACCAAATTGCGCATTGTTTGGTGCAGAAGGTATGAGTGCGGCAATTTCTGCAGAGAAATCAATAGAAGATGGTGCTTCAGTTTCAATTGTTGGCCACTGATTAATAAGTCGGGTGAGCCATGGCACCTCTTTTTTAAAAGAAATATTGGCACCTATCATAGAATTATTAATTGGCTCTATCCCATAAGCAGACTTTTGAGTCAGTGGACGCTCCCTAAGATTTAAAAAAGCCCCTCCAAAAGATAGTTCACTAGAGGCTCGATGCTGAATAGCCACTCCAGTGAATCTTCGAGTTAATTGCCCTATTTGACCGGCGTCTTCAACTGAAATATCTATCGGAAGTCCAGAATTCTGTAAGCTCGGATCAAGGATCTCAACCTGACCTGCTGCGTAATCAACGATGTAATCAACCCCTTCAGTAAGTACTCTACCCCCAATACTAACCTGAACAGATCCGGGTAAAGCAAAGGCTACCCCAAGAGATAATTTTTGTCCTGAAGAAGCTGTGCTACCACCATAAGAACCCCTTAAAAGAAAACGATTTGCATCTGCCTGTTGCAACGCAGCAGTTTTAGTTAATTCGTAGAGCGAACGATAAACATACTGTCTTTGATTACCATTATAGGATTCTTCTATTTCGTAATCTTCGGTAACATCGCCTAAGAACTGATCAAATAAATATTCACCGAATGGCTCTACCTGGGTAAAAATGATTCGACCATTAGAGGCGTCAACAGTTACTCCATCAACAAAATCAAAGAAGCCATCCCCTTGTTCAGAACGGTTCTGATAGGCATCGAGGCGATCTAAATTAAAGATTTTTAAAAGCGTACTATTTGAGAAAACTTCAGGCCAGGGAGCTGCGGTATCGGCTGGAGTTAGAAAGTTTCGAGGACTAGGATCAGTATAGAGTAATTGAAATTCAAAATCATTAGCACTAATACCGAAAGCACCCGTTGCATAAATGTTTTTCATCATCAAATCCCAAATCGGGTCTTCTACTCGAGTAATGTTACTCTTTAATAGTTTTACGATTAGGGCACTAGAGGCATCCCTTTGATTATCATTTGAAAACTCTCCTACTTTATACACCGAGCCATTGTAGGTATACTCATATGAAACCGCTAATACTTCATCTGTGGCCAATGGCTGATTAAGAGAGATGTAACCTAACTGCCGGTGGAACGAATAATCTAAACCGGCTTCTAACTTTCGCGCATTTTCCAAAGAAGCATAGTCTAAGCCGTTTACTAAAGGCTCGCCTAACAAACTTAATCCAGAGGCGG
>JAAZVG010000120.1 GCA_018623655.1 Flavobacteriaceae bacterium | reverse complement strand
TTTGGTATTCACAACGCCAAAACTCGTGGCAGTACAACGCGAGACTCCCTCAATATCAGTTGGGAACTTATGACCTGACTGATGGAAAGCGCAAGACGATGACAAGTCGCTATGGTTCGGCTTTCGCCCCAACCTTATCTCCTGATGGAAAGTGGTTAGTGTATGGGTCTAGATATAACGACCAAACGGGTTTAGTTCTTCGCGATTTAACCAGTGGAGATGAGCGCTGGCTGGCTTATCCCGTGCAGCGTGACGAACAAGAGTCGATTGCTCCGCTTGGAGTTTTACCGGCAATGTCTTTTATGCCCGATAGCCAATCAATTATTGCCTCATATGGTGGAAAACTTAATCGTATCTATTTAGACAATCGCGTTAGCGAGATTGATTTTAGTGTAAACGAAAAGGTGGCAATGGGTCCTCAATTGAAATTTGAGTATCCGATTGAAGACACTCCTACCTTTAATGTCACTCAGATTCGCGATGCAGTCGTTTCACCGGATCAATCAATGATTGCTTTTACTGCACTAAATAGAGTGTACGTAATGAGTCTTGCTGATCAAAAACCAAGAAGATTAACTTCTTTTGATTTTACTGAAGCGATGCCAACCTGGAGCCCAGACAGCAAAGAAATCGCTTTTGTCACTTGGAATGAGACCTATGGTGGACACCTCTATAAAGTGGGGCTTTCTAAACGTTCAAAACCTGTTAGAGTTTCTGCTTCTTCTGCGGTGTATCAGAACCCCGTATGGAGCCCTTCAAATAGAATAGTAGTCTTCAAGGGGCAGCGTCAGCAATTCGAAAATTCTGCTGGGCCTTATGCATTTATGTCGAAGTCTGATCTGGTCTGGTTCTCTACAAAAGCAATGAGCCAAGAGAATTTCATAACAAAGGCTGATAGGTATTCTAATATTCACTTTGCACAGAATGACGGTAGAATTTATTTGAATCAAAACGGAACTTTGGTTTCTATACGTTATGACGGAACAGATGAAAAAAAGTATGTCTCTGTTGATGGGATCACTGTTTACGGTTCGGTTTATACCGATAATCATTTATTGTCAGATGAGCCTGAAGCACCTTCGCGTCCGCCATCTAAGGCAAGCACCTTATTAAGAGCACCTAAAGGCAACTATGCGCTAGCCAAAATCAATAATGACGTCTATATCGTAACTGTTCCTAAGGTTGGGCCAGACGGGGTGAAAATCAATGTAAGAAATGCAAACAACGCGGCGTTTCCATCAAGAAAACTGACTACCATGGGTGGTGAATTTCCTTCATGGGGTTCAGACGGAAATACGGTATACTGGATGCTAGGTAATACTCTATTTACTTACGATATCGCAGCTGCGGAGGTTCGCGACAAGGAAATAGAAGACTTCAAAGAGGCTGAAAAGGAGGCTAAGGTCGCAGCTGCTGAAGAAAAAGCCGATGAAGCCGACACGTCTGAGGATACTACAGAATCTGAAGAGACTGCAGGAGTCGAAGAGGCTGAAGAAAAGCCAAAAGCACCTGAGGCATATACTGCGGTTGAATCAACTATTGCGGTTGAGGTGACCAGAGCGCTACCTAAGGGAGCAGTGGTTTACACTGGGGCTACGTTGATTCCCATGGCAGGCGAAGATGAGGTTATCAAAAACGCAACAGTAGTTGTAGTAGGCAACCGCATCACTGGAGTTCATACTGCAAATGAGGAAATTGAGATTCCGTTGGGAGCAGAAACGATCGATCTTCAAGGAAAATTCTTACTTCCAGGTTTTGTAGATACCCATGCTCACCTAAGACCAAGTTGGGGTTTACATAAGAACCATGTTTGGGCCTATGCGGCCAATCTTGCTTATGGCGTTACAACCACCAGAGATCCGCAAACCGGTACTACTGATGTACTTACTTATGCCGACATGGTTGAGGCCGGAATGCTGGCAGGGCCTCGAATTTATTCAACAGGTCCTGGAGTGGGTTATTGGGGGTATAATATTAAAAGTTTAGAGCACGCGCGCGAGGTATTAAAACAGTATTCGAAATACTACAATACCAAAACGATCAAAATGTACCTAACGGGTAATCGCAAACATCGTCAGTGGATTATTCAGGCTGCGAAAGAACAACAATTAATGCCAACTACTGAAGGAGGATTAGATTTTAAACTCAATGTTACTCAAATTCTAGATGGTTACCCTGGGCACGAACATAGTTTTCCGATTTATCCGCTCTATAACGATTTTGTAGACTTTGTTAAGTACTCAGGAACAGCCTATACCCCAACACTTTTAGTTGCTTATGGCGGGCCTTGGGCTGAAAATTATTTCTATGCTACTGAACCTGTAAACGGAGATCCGAAGTTGAATCGATTTACTCCAAAATCAGAGCTTGACGCTAAATCAAGACGCCGTAATGCAGGTTGGTTCATGGATGAGGAACACGTTTTCGAGGACCACGCTGTCTTTGTGAAAGACTTAGTTGAGGCTGGAGGCCTTGCTGGCGTTGGGTCACACGGTCAGCTTCAAGGTCTAGGATACCATTGGGAGCTTTGGAGTATGCAAAGTGGAGGGTTGTCTAATTACGATGCACTTCGAGTAGCCACTATTTTAGGAGCTGAAGCGATTGGGCTTTCAGGCGACATAGGGAGTATTGAAGCTGGGAAACTTGCTGATTTGGTTGTTCTTGATAAAAACCCGTTAGAAAACATCCGAAACACCAATTCTGTGAAGATGGTAATTAAGAATGGATTTGTTTATGATGGAGACTCTCTTGATCAAATTTTACCTAATCCTGTAAAACAAACCTATCCTTGGACCCAAGATGCGCCAGACACTTCTTTACCGGGTCTAAAATCGAATTAATGAAATACTTTTTTCTACTTGCACTGGTGGTCTGTTCCAATTTATTTGGACAGACCCCAGTAAATCCTGTTATCCAAAATTTTGGAACAGTTATAGATGCTCCTTTGGCTGATTTAAAGCCGGACCCCTCTCTCACCTACAACATCGTGGTCGATTTGATGACCGGCGAGGAAGATAAATCAGTGGTGGCCTTTTCGGTAAATCAATTGGCTCGATTAATGAATCTTCACGTGATGGGGGGAGTTCCTAAAGAGAATATAAATGTAGTTGTAGCCGTTCACGGTGGTGCACTATGGACCACCTTAGGAAATAAGCTCTATCGCGAAAAATTTGGCGTGGATAATCCGCATGCACCGCTTTATAAGGAGCTAATCGATCAGGGAGTTAAAATTATGATTTGCTCGCAAAGCCTATTCAAACGAAAGGTTGATAAGTCACAGCTTCTACCCGGTTTCGAGGTAGCCACTTCGGCACTTACAACACTTACCATGTATCAGCTTAAGGGATACGCACTAGTGCGTTTCTAAAAGCTTAATTAAATCATCGGCGACCCCTGCACCAATAGCTATTCCCATACCACCCAATCTTGCGGCAACAAATACATTTTCAGAGGCTTTTTTAACGATAGGATTCTTCGATTTTCCGAACGCCATAATCCCCGACCAGTTGGATTCTATACTTACCTCTAATCCTGGTAAAATGAGGCTATGCAGATCTTCTTTTAACTGACTTAGAATAGTGTCATTGGATTCAAAGACTAGGCTGGTTTCACCCGCTTTATCTAATTGCCTACCTCCACCAAGAAGGATACGATTGTCGATCGGTCTGAAATAGTGGTATCCGCGATGGTAATGAAATGAACCTTGGAGATTTAAATTAGGAATAGGTTTAGTAATCAGTACTTGACCTCTCCCTGGCTCTAAATCTAGATCAGGTAATAGCGAGGTGGTAAAGGCGTTCGTGCAAAGCGCAATTTGTGAAGCCCTGAATTCTACCATTTGTTTGTTGGAGACGGTATGGATTCGGACGGGATTCGAATCACGCTCAAGATGCTTCACCTCACATCCAGTGTAAATCTGAATACCCAATTCAAGAGCTAAGTCGATAAGGTTTCGCATCATTTTTCCCGTATGAATGGTACCCTCGAACCGATGCTTGATTAGATGAGTAACTTTCTTTGAAAACGGGTAGTTTTTGAGGTCTTCGGTCACTTCTGAAAAGGGAGCTTTCGGAAAAACGTTTTCTAACAGGCCATTATAATAGTGAATTCGATCGCAAGCTGATGGGTCAAAACCCAATTCAAACCCTCCCACAGGTTCAAATTGTAGGGCTTCATCTCCCAGTAGTTTTCTGAGTTCACAAATCCCACGATAGCGTTTCTCAGTTAAAGTTACAATCTCATCTTCGCCGCATTCTTTAAGATCGTCTTCGAGTTCAGAAATTGATCCGAAACAAGCGAATCCTGCATTTTTTGTGCTTGCTCCACTCGGGAAAACGCCTCGTTCAAGAATAGCGATGCTGGTATTGGGATGCCTTTGTTTGTATTTGATAGCAGTAGATAGACCGACGATTCCTGAACCTATGATAATCAAATCATATTTAATGAATGAAACCTTTTCCCAATAACTAAGCATCTTCGAACTACTTTGAAATAAAACTACTAGTTTTAAAAGAAATACCCATTCATGCTCAGAAACCTTTTTCTTTTGAGGTCGGCTTATATGCTATTATTTGTAGGAGTGATTGCCGTTAATGGAGCTGCAAATGCACTTCCTATTAATGGCCTTACTACGGGTGCTGTTTCTAATCTTTATCCGAATTTGTTTACTCCTGCTGGTTTTGCATTTAGCATCTGGGGATTGATTTATTTAGGACTGCTCGCATTCTTGATTAGAATTTTAACGACCTCTGATACGGCACTGGTCAGAAAACTATTTCCCTGGTTTGCCATTAATTGTCTGGCAAATATGGCCTGGATTTTTGCTTGGCATCACTTACAGGTAGTTATCTCCCTTGCACTAATGCTCGTATTGCTGACGAGTCTCATCAAACTCACAGAACAGCTTAGGTCATGCACTAGATCATCGAAAGAAACTCG
>JAAZVG010000119.1 GCA_018623655.1 Flavobacteriaceae bacterium | reverse complement strand
GGACGTTCCAATGTCGGTAAATCATCCCTAATAAACCAGTTAACGCTACGTAAATCGCTTGCAAAAACCTCTGGAAAACCTGGAAAAACTCAACTTATTAATCACTTTTTGATTAACCAGCAATGGTTTTTAGTCGATCTTCCTGGATACGGATACGCAAAAGTTTCGAAGAAGGATAAAAAGCAATTTCAATCTTATATTCAACACTACTTTAAAAAGCGCCAGCAACTCCTTTGCACTTTTGTATTAGTGGATATTCGACATCGACCCCAACCTATCGATTTAGATTTTATGGTATGGCTTACCGAAAACAAAAGACCGTTTTATATCGTATTTACAAAAGCGGACAAACTAAGACCTGGAGCAATCGAAGAACAAGTAAATACTTACCTCAAAGAAATGACTGATACCGTATGGGAGTATGCACCTCCACATGTTATCACTTCTTCTTCAAACGGAATGGGAAGAGAAGAGTTGCTTAAGCTAATCGATGAGTTAAATCAAGCCTTTAATTCTAGTTTTTCAGCGAAATAATCGGTGAAATCTTTCATAGTTGCACCCATTTTTTCATCCTGAGTGGCGCGAATAAACGTTTGAGTCATGCTTACTAAAGTTTGATGAAAGAATAATTTCATTTCATCTACTGGCATATCCTTAGTCCATAAATCGATGGACAAAGTCTCTTTTTCTCTGGGATCCCATACAGACAAAAGCATTGCTTTCGCTTCTTCCCCATCAATACCTCCATCTTTGGCCGACCAATTTAAAGTCTCAGGAACTCGATTTTCATCAAGCCCAACAGTTAATTCAATTGTAGATTCGTGAGCAATTGCCATCTTTTGATCATTTAGTTTCAGTTGCAAAAATACCACTCTGATCCTTACCTTTGCAAATAAAGCGATGAAGGCAGCGTCTATCCAAAATCACATTGTTAATTGGTTAAAATCTTACGCTCATAATGCTGGGGTTCAAGGTTTTGTTGTCGGTGTTTCAGGAGGTATTGACTCTGCAACCACCTCAACGCTATGTGCACTAACCGGTTTAGAAGTTTACGTTGTTAATATGCCCATTCATCAAGCTGAAAATCAAATTGATCGAGGGATGGCACATATGAATTGGTTAGCATCAAAATTCAATAACGTTAAAGTAGTAGAAGTACCTCTCACTTCTGTTTTTGATCACTTCGTAGCATCTCAAACTATTAAAGGAGCTTCAGAAGAGCAAACCCTTCTGGCTGAGGCAAATTCTCGTGCAAGACTACGAATGACTACACTCTACTATATCGCTAGTTGTAATCATGCATTAGTTGCAGGAACTGGTAATAAAGTGGAAGATTTTGGGGTAGGCTTTTATACTAAGTATGGAGATGGGGGAGTTGATTTAAGCCCTATCGCAGATTTAACGAAATCCGAAGTAAAGGAATTAGGAAAACACCTAGGAGTGAGTGAAGAAATTGTTCGGGCTGCACCTACCGATGGATTATGGGGCGATGATCGTACTGATGAAGATCAGATAGGAGCCTCATACCCTGAATTAGAGTGGGCGATGGCTCAACAAGATGAAGGAAAAGATATAGAAGATTTTGAAGGCAGAGAACGTGAGGTATTTAAGACATATATCAAATTTCACAAAGCCAATCTTCACAAGATGCGGCCTATACCTGTTTGCGAAATACCAAATGAGCTTCGCTAGAGACTAAGGACTCTATTTAATTTCTTGTTAAGTAATTGACCTAGCTGAAGGTAATCCATTACCTCTTCAATTGCATGGGTATCTTGTTTAGAGGCTTCTTGTAAATTCTTGATCTGCATATCTAACAAGTAAGATCGTAGAGAAAGTATTGTTTCAGTAACTAATCGATCTATAGAATCTTCTTTAGATTTTGCGAAAATATTTTTACGCTGCCAATCGTGTAAAAAATATTGTTCGTCTTCAAGTAGAATATTACTAACTATATCAACTAAAACTCGATCGTTTTCACTAGAAAGTGATCTGATAAATTTTTCCATACTAACCTCTTCATCTGCCGTGACATAAAATTCCATGACTCGTTTAAACAACGCTTGAAACGAGACATTAGAAAAGGCTAACTCATCTTGCTGCAATTCTAGAAAGATTTTCTCGTAGACCTTCATTTCATGAATCACCTTTTCAGTAACAATCTCACCTTCATCACCCTCTTTAAGCACCTCATCCTCAAAAAACGCCTTCTGGTTACCATACAATAGTAGGGTTTTAATTAATGCTGATTCTAAAACCTCTAAGCGATTAACCTCTGGCTTTTTTTGTTCAGACATTCGAGAAACTACCGATAATGGTGTCGCTCTTTTTGTGGCTTTTTTTGAGTCTCGAACTTGTTTTGCAGTCAAATCTGCTAGACTTGCAAAAAGCACCCCTTCAGAGACTTCAAGATCTTTTGCCGTTTGCCTTATATACAATTCCTGACTGATCGGATCAGGTATACAGGCAATACTTGATACTAAGTCTCTAATCGCAGCTGCTACTTTGCTAGAATCTGTACCCGCTTCTTTGAGTAACACTTGTGTTTTAAAAGAAATAAAATCAACCGATTGCTCCTTCAAGTAATCCTTTACCTCAGCCGGAGAATGAGTTCGAGCAAAACTATCAGGATCTTCACCCTGAGCGAAAGGAACAACTCGGACATTCATTCCCTCTTTAAGAATCAAGTCAATATTTCGAAGTGAGGCCCTAACACCGGCATCATCTCCGTCGAATAAGACCGTTATTGTTTGACAAAGGCGCTGAATCATTCTAATTTGTGATTCACTTAGTGCTGTACCACTCGAGGAAACCACATTTTCTATACCGTTCTGATGAAGCTGAATGACATCGGTGTATCCTTCTACCAGATAACAATTATTTGCCTTAGCCATTGCTGATTTGGCATAATAAATACCGTATAAAACCTTACTCTTATGATATATTGGACTCTCGGGGGAATTAATGTATTTAGCAACTTTCTTTTGGTTATCTAGAATCCGCCCTCCAAAACCTAAAACTCTTCCACTATTGCTATGGATAGGAAAAATAACCCGATCTCTAAATCGATCAAAATACGAAACTGACGAACCGTCCTTTTCAATACAAAGACCCAATTCAGTGAGATAATTAATCTGATGTCCTTTTTCTTGCGCAGCCTTCACTAAACCATCGAAACTCGTACCCCCAAAACCTAGACCAAACTTCTTGATGATCGCTGAAGTAAAACCTCTTTCCTCAAAATAACTAAGACCTATAGCCCTACCTGTCTCAGATCGATTCAATAAGTCTTCAAAGTGGTGTGCGGCGAATTGATTTACTAGGTATAAGCTCTCTTTATGGTCTTGCAGCTTTTTTTGTTCCTCATCTTGAACGGTTTCTTCTACTTCGATTCCATATTTTCGGGCTAAATGTTTAATAGCCTCTGGATAGGTGAAGTGTTCCAACTCCATTAAAAAGGCAATTACATTACCTCCCTTACCACTACTAAAGTCTTTCCAAATTTGTTTCACCGGAGAAACCATAAAACTTGGTGTCTTCTCGCTGTTAAAAGGACTTAGCCCCTTATAGTTCGCACCTGATTTTTTCAATTGCACATAGTCGCCAATCACCTCTTCTACACGGGCGATTTCGTAGACTTTATCTATGGTGGATTGCGCAATCAATAGGACAATTTATTTTTTTCGGTCGACTACGTAAGTTACCAAATTTGCGAGAGCCTCCTTGTACTCATTATCAGGATATTTTGAAAGTAATTCTAATGCAGCGTCCTTGTAATGAATCATTTGACGCTCTGCATATTCTAACCCACCCTGATCTTTAACAAACTGAATAACCTCTTTTACTCGTTTCTTATTGGTGTTATGTTGCTTTACAGAGTCTATGAGCCAACTGCGCTGCTTCTTGTCTACCTTATTCAAAACATGAATAAGCGGCAAGGTCATTTTCTGTTCTTTAATATCAATACCGGTTGGCTTACCAATACGGTCTTCACTGTAATCGAAAAGGTCGTCTTTTATTTGAAATGCCATACCCGCATACTCACCAAAAGAATGGAAGCGATCAATCTCCTCCTTCGAACTGCCGACAGAAGCGGCACCCATAGCACAACAAGCAGCAATAAGTGTTGCTGTTTTTTGACGGATGATATCATAGTACACAGGCTCATCGATATCAAGTCGGCGTGCCTTTTCTAATTGTAATAGCTCACCCTGGCTCATTTCACGAACTGCCTCTGATACAATTTTTAAAAGGTCATAATCATCATAATCTAAAGAAAGTAATAAGCCTTTCGAAAAAAAATAATCTCCGACTAAAACGGCTATCTTATTCTTCCAAAGCGCATTTATTGAAAAAAAACCTCTTCTTCGTTCACTGCCATCAACAACATCATCGTGCACTAGTGAAGCTGTATGAATAAGCTCAATGATTGAGGCTCCGCGATAAGTTCTTTCTTCTATTCTACCCTCTCCCATTAATTTGGCTACGAGAAAAACAAACATCGGACGCATTTGCTTGCCCTTACGAGAAGCAATATAATAGGTGATTCTATTGAGCAAGGAAACGTTAGAAGCCATCGCTGCCTTGAACTTCTCTTCAAAGCAATCCATCTCTTCGATAATTGGCTGTCTGATTTTAACGACCTCTTGCAACGTGATGAATTATTCTTTAGTTAAAGGTATCAATTTATTAGCCAGTTGTCCGCAAGCTGCATCAATATCTTTTCCTCTCGATCGACGCACCGTAACTGTAATTCTAGCAGCAGTAAGGGCTTTTTCGTAGGCCCTGATAATTTCTGAAGAAGCAGCCTGAAACTGATCGTCTCCAATAGGGTTGTATTCGATGATATTTACTTTACAAGGAACTTTTTTAGCGTAAGAAATTAGCGCCTTAATGTCTTCAGGGGTATCATTAACATCTTTCCAAATAAGATATTCAAGTGTGATTCTACTTTTGGT
>JAAZVG010000118.1 GCA_018623655.1 Flavobacteriaceae bacterium | reverse complement strand
GCTTTAGAAAAGCTAGTAAAAGATGCTGCTGAGGCCATTGATCAAGGAGTTTCTATTATTATTCTTTCTGACCGAAAGGTCGATAAAGATTATGCAGCGATTCCTGCATTACTCGCTTGTTCTTATGTGAATCACGGTCTAGGGCGTTTACAGCGAAGATCGCTAGTAAGTTTAATTATTGAATCTGCTGAACCGCGTGAAGTACATCATTTCTCTTTACTTTTTGGTTACGGAGCTAGTGCCGTCAATCCTTACTTGGTTAACGAACTTATTACTGCTCAAGCTCTAAATGAAGGCTTTAGCTATGAGGACACTGAGAAGGCAATTAAAAACTACAACAAGGCTGTTGGTAAAGGAATCCTAAAAGTGATGAATAAAGTAGGGATTTCAACCCTTAATTCGTACCGCGGATCACAAATCTTCGAATGTATTGGCCTGAACTCAGTAGTGGTTCGTAAATACTTCCCAATCACTCCGACAAGAATCGAAGGAATTGGTCTTTTAGAAATTGAAAAGGAAATTGCTCTTCGACATGATAAAGCATTTACGAATACTGAAACTCCTGCAGAGCTTGATCTCGAAGTCGGAGGAGAATATCGCTGGAGAAGAAATGGAGAGCAGCATGCTTTTGATCCGATTAGTGTAGCTACCCTTCAGAAGGCAGTTCGACTAAACGAATCGAAAACCTATAAAGAATACGCTAAACGAATTAACGAGCAGTCAAAACGACTACTTACTATTCGCGGACTATTAGAGTTCACCAACTATGATCCTATTCCTCTTGATCAGGTTGAACCTTGGACAGAAATCGTGAAACGCTTCAAGACCGGTGCCATGTCATACGGAAGTATCAGCAAAGAAGCACACGAGAACCTAGCAATTGCTATGAACCGTATTGGCGGGAAATCAAATTCAGGTGAAGGCGGTGAAGAGACCAGCCGTTTCTATAAAACCGAAGACGGTGACTGGAGAAACTCTGCAATTAAACAAGTGGCCTCAGGACGTTTTGGAGTTACCTCAAACTATCTGACTAGCGCAAAAGAAATTCAAATTAAGATGGCTCAAGGTGCTAAGCCTGGTGAAGGAGGTCAACTACCTGGTCCTAAGGTGAATCCTGATATTGCCAAAACGAGAAATTCGACACCTTATGTTGGGCTGATTTCTCCACCTCCGCATCACGACATCTATTCTATTGAAGATCTTTCACAGTTGATTTACGATTTAAAATCAGCTAATAGAGAGGCGCGAATCAATGTGAAGCTTGTCTCTGAAATTGGAGTAGGAACCATCGCTGCAGGGGTCTCAAAAGCCAATGCAGATGTTATCTTAATTTCTGGTTATGACGGAGGTACGGGAGCATCTCCACTTACTTCGCTAAAACACGCCGGTCTTCCTTGGGAGTTAGGTATCGCAGAAGCACAACAAACCTTGGTTATGAATAATCTCCGATCAAGGATTGTGCTTGAATGCGACGGTCAGTTAAAAACAGGTCGTGACGTAGCGATTGCTTGTCTTTTAGGAGCTGAAGAGTTTGGTTTTGCTACCGCGCCACTTGTAGCATCAGGATGTATTATGATGCGTGTATGTCACCTTAACACTTGCCCAGTAGGTATTGCAACTCAGAATCCTGAGCTTCGTAAGAAATTCAAAGGACAACCTGAGCACGTAGTAAACTACATGTACTTCGTAGCTCAAGAATTACGTGAGATCATGGCTGAACTTGGATTTAGAACCATCGATGAAATGGTTGGCCAAGTTGAAAAATTAGAACGCTCAAACGTACTAGATCATTACAAAACAAGAGGCTTAGACTTAAGTCCTATATTAAAAGTAATAGATACCCCAGAAGGTGTATCAGTTAGAAATACTGAAAAACAGTTAGACGAAACGGCAGATGCAGTCGATTTTGAAATCTTAAGCAAAGCACACCCTGCACTCTACAGAAAAGAAAAAACACAGCTCGAATTCCCAATCAGCAATACGAATCGTGCCGTCGGAGCAATCATTTCAAACGAAGTTTCAAAAATTTATGGAGCAGACGGGCTGCCAGACAATACATTACGTGTGGTGTTTAATGGTTTCGCTGGCCAAAGTTTTGGAGCTTTCAGCACCAAAGGGCTTACACTAGTAGTAAACGGGGCTACCAATGACTACTTAGGTAAAGGACTCTCAGGAGCTCGACTAGTAGTTCGCGTACCCAACGGTTCTTCCTTTGAATCACACAAAAACGTAATTACCGGTAATGTTTGTTTATACGGTGCAACTACAGGAGAAGCTTATCTCAATGGGCTTGCGGGAGAGCGTTTCTGTGTAAGAAATTCAGGAGCCGTGGCGGTAGTTGAAGGAATCGGTGATCACGGTTGTGAATACATGACTGGCGGAGTTGCTGTAATCCTCGGAAAAGTAGGAAGAAACTTCGGTGCCGGGATGAGCGGTGGAATCGCCTACGTTTACGATCCAGAAAACACCTTCAAGGCCGGAGTTAAGAACCCTGATCTTAATTTACTAGCTGTTGAAACCGAAGAAGATCATAATGAATTATTCACTTTAGTAGAGAATCACTATAACCTTACGATGAGTCCACTGGCAGAAAAACTGCTAACCAATTGGGAGAAAGAAGTTGGGAAATTTGTAAAAGTATTCCCAGAAGAATATCGTCAGGCACTAATTCGAATCGCTGAAGAAAATCAAACAATAAACAACTAATGGGAAAGACAACCGGATTTTTAGAATTCAAGCGTAAAACCGAAGGATATCTTCCTGTCGAGGAGCGCACGAAAAACTACAATGAATTTACCCAGCCTTTAAAAGAAGAAGAATTAAAGGAACAGGGTGCGCGTTGCATGAATTGCGGTATTCCATTTTGTCATAGCGGATGTCCACTAGGCAATCTTATCCCTGACTTCAACGATGCTGTTTATGACGGTAACTGGGAGAAAGCTTCGCAAATACTGCATTCTACCAATAACTTTCCAGAGTTTACAGGAAGACTTTGCCCAGCGCCATGTGAAGAGGCGTGTGTTCTAGGGATCAATGAAGACCCTGTGTCTATCGAAAATATCGAGAAGAATATTGTAGAGACCGCCTTTGCTAATGGCTATCTTAGGGCTACACCACCAAAAACACGCACTGGTAAAAAAGTCGCAGTTATTGGTTCAGGACCTTCTGGTTTGGCTGCAGCTCAGCAACTAAATAGAGCAGGACACGAAGTGACTGTCTATGAAAGAGATGAAAAAATCGGTGGGCTTTTACGATTTGGTATCCCTGATTTTAAATTAGAGAAGACCATTATTGATCGAAGAATTGCGCTTTTAGAAGAAGAAGGTATACAGTTCAAAACAGGAGCACACGTTGGGGTAAACATCGATGCAAATGACATCAAAGAAAATCATGATGCAGTGGTACTCTGCGGTGGAGCTACGGTTCGCAGAGGACTTCCTATCGAAGGTGCTGATCTTAAAGGAGTCGTTCAAGCCATGGACTTCTTGCCTCAAAACAATCGAAGAGTGTCGAAACTAAAGGTAAGTGGTAAAACCCTTACAGCTGAGGGGAAAGATGTTATCGTCATCGGTGGAGGTGATACCGGATCTGACTGTATTGGTACATCTAGAAGACAAGGGGCTAGTAGTATACAAAACTTTGAGATTATGCCAATGGCTACAAAGGAACGCCCTGAAAATCAACCTTGGCCCTTCTGGCCGATGCGCCTCAGAGAGAGTACTTCTCACAAAGAAGGGGTAGAGCGTCATTTCAGTATCATGACAAAACGATTCTTAGGAAATAAGAAAGGAGAATTAACAGGTCTTGAAACTGTAGAAGTAAGCTGGGAATTCAAAGAAGGTAGAATGCAACTAGTAGAAAGAGAGGGATCTTCTCAAACCTGGAAATGTGACCTAGCGCTATTAGCTTTAGGTTTTACGGGCTCTGAGAATACGTTAGCAGAAAGCTTTGGATTAGAATTTGATAGCCGCGGAAATATTGCCGCTGAAGAAAGCGATTATAAAACCAATATACCTGGCGTATTTGCTGCTGGAGACCAAAGAAGAGGTCAATCATTAATTGTTTGGGCGATTTCAGAAGGAAGACAAGCAGCACACCATATAGATAAGTACCTTATGGGTGAGAGTTATTTACCCTTAAAGGGAGATGGAGATTTACCACGCGTTTAATAGAAATTGTTTACGAAACAAAACAATCATCAATCAAATGTTCTTTTGAACTAGCGTGAGTGAGTGGAGGGCCCCGTAAGGGGTCCTTTTTTTATCTACACCTCCCTTAAATTAAAAAGGTATAAAAAAAGCCCCGCACATTACTGTGAGGGGCTTGAAGATGGCGGCGACCTACTCTCCCACCTGTTGGGGCAGTACCATCGGCGCTGATAGGCTTAACTTCTCTGTTCGGGATGGAAAGAGGTGGACCCTATCGCCATGGCCACCAAAGTCTTAAATACTTTAATGAAATGACATATAGAGAGACGAAAGCAGCAAGCTGCTATATGGTCTAAAAATCAAATTAATCGCGAAGTGATAAAGCGTTTTAAAGGTGCACAAGGGACTGTGCAAGTATACGAGCAATTAGTACTACTCGGCTACACACATCACTGCGCTTCCACCTGTAGCCTATCAACGTGGTCATCTCCCACGACTCTTAAAAGAAATCTCATCTTGCGGCGGGTTTCGCGCTTATATGCTTTCAGCGCTTATCCCATCCCAACATAGCTACCCAGCAATGCCCTTGGCAGGACAACTGGTACACCAGAGGTTAGTCCAACTCGGTCCTCTCGTACTAGAGTCAGATCCGCTCAAATTTCTAACGCCCGCAGTAGATAGAGACCGAACTGTCTCACGACGTTCTGAACCCAGCTCGCGTGCCACTTTAATGGGCGAACAGCCCAACCCTTGGGACCTTCTCCAGCCCCAGGATGTGACGAGCCGACATCGAGGTGCCAAACCCCCCCGTCGATGTGAGCTCT
>JAAZVG010000117.1 GCA_018623655.1 Flavobacteriaceae bacterium | reverse complement strand
TCTCGATGGCCGGGCTCATTTCTTTTATGGGCTACGATGGCTCTGTTTACCTTATGGGTTGGACAGGCGGATACGTTCTTCTCGCCTTACTGCTGGCCCCATACCTTAGAAAATTTGGAAAATTTACGGTTCCCGATTTCATAGGAGAACGGTACTATTCTAAGACGGCACGTTTGGTTGCGGTTTTCTGTGCCCTGTTAGTGTCATTCACTTATGTGGCTGGACAAATGCGTGGTGTCGGTGTAGTATTTTCTAGGTTTCTAGAAGTAGACATTACCTCTGGTGTAATTATCGGTATGATCATCGTCTTGTTCTATGCCGTTCTCGGCGGGATGAAGGGAATCACCTATACCCAAGTTGCTCAATATTGCGTATTGATTTTTGCCTTTATGGTTCCTGCTATTTTCATCTCCTTTCAGATGACAGGTAATCCTATTCCACAAATCGGAATGGGAGGCAAAGCAGCTGACGGCATGTATCTATTAGAAAAATTGAATGGACTTTCTACTGAATTGGGCTTTGCCGAATATACCAATGGTTCTAAGTCAAGGATGGATGTTTTTGCAATGACGGCCGCTTTGATGGTTGGTACAGCAGGTCTGCCCCACGTAATTGTACGTTTCTTTACTGTTAAGAAGGTAAAAGATGCGCGTAAATCTGCTGGTCTAGCCTTATTGCTTATCGCAATTCTTTATACTGCTGCTCCTGCAGTTGCGGTTTTTGCACGTCTTAATTTGATTCACACGGTGAGCGGACAGCCTTACGCTCAAATGCCAGCCTGGTTCTCTAATTGGGAAACAACCGGGCTTTTAGGGTTTAACGATAAAAACGGAGATGGTCTTATCCAATATTCTGCCGATACGATGATCAACGAATTAACAGTTGATAGGGATATTATGGTATTAGCCAACCCTGAAATCGCGAATCTACCTGCTTGGGTAATTGCACTTGTAGCCGCTGGAGGTTTAGCGGCAGCTTTATCGACCGCAGCGGGGCTTTTATTGGTAATTTCTTCATCAGTTTCACATGACTTGGTAAAAAATGTGTTCAAGCCAGACATCACAGACAAGCAAGAGTTGGTAGTGGCAAGAATTTCTGCAGTTGGTGCAGTCGTTGTTGCCGGATATTTCGGAATCAACCCCCCCGGTTTCGTAGCCGCCGTGGTAGCACTGGCATTCGGTTTGGCTGCAGCCTCCTTTTTCCCTGCCATTATTCTGGGAATTTTCTACAAAAAGATGAACAAGGAAGGGGCGATTTCAGGTATGATTGTCGGTATCGGATTGATGCTCTTCTACATGCTGAAATTCAAGTTTGGAATTTTTGATGGAGGAAAAACTGCCGTTGCCGGTTTGTCTAAAGACTGGTGGTTCGGCATTTCTCCTGAAGGCTTTGGTTTCATCGCCATGATTGTGAATTTCATCGTTTCTCTCACGATTAATGCATTCACTGCAGATCCGCCCGAGGAGGTCCAAGAAATTGTTGAAACCATTCGAATTCCGAGTGGGGCCGGTGAGGCCACCCACTAGAAATTTAGTAATTTGAAATGCTCGTTTAACCTAATCTAATCGTTGAGACCTAATATTACTACCAATGAGTAACTATCATATTAAGAATCTTGAAGAGTATTTTCAGATTTACCGTAAATCGGTGCGTAACCCCGAATTATTCTGGGAAGAAATTGCTGAAGAGCATTTTGTATGGCGTAAGCGTTGGAATAATATTTTGTCTTGGGATTTTGAAAAGCCCGAGGTTAAATGGTTCGAAGGAGCACAGTTGAATATCACCGAAAATTGTATCGATCGTCATCTTACTAAGTACTCAGATAAAACAGCTATTTTGTTTGAACCTAACAGTGTTGACGAACCTGCCCAGCATATTACCTATAAACAGCTATATGCCCAGGTGAACAAGATGTCTAATGTGCTGAAATTGCAAGGGGTTAAAAAAGGAGATCGCGTTTGTATCTACTTGCCTATGATTCCTGAACTGGCATATGCTGTTCTTGCATGTGCGCGAATAGGAGCGATTCACTCTGTGGTTTTTGCGGGCTTTTCATCTACTGCTTTAGCCACTCGAATTAATGATTGTGATGCCTCGGTAGTTATTACTGCTGATGGTTCGTATCGCGGTGCAAAATCTATTGATTTAAAATCAATTGTCGACGAAGCTTTAAATGATTGCCCTGGTGTAAAATCAGTTTTGGTTGCTGAACGTACCGGTGGTAAAATGAACTTAGTCTCAGACCGTGATCATCTTCTGGCTCCACTTATGAAAGGGGCTAGCGAGGAGTGTGCGATTGAGGTTATGGATGCTGAAGATCCGCTGTTTATACTTTATACCTCTGGTTCTACAGGTAAGCCTAAAGGAATGGTTCATAGCTGCGCTGGATACATGGTGTACACCGCCTATACTTTTAAGAACATTTTTCAGTATCGAGAAGATGACGTGTATTGGTGTACCGCAGATATCGGATGGATCACTGGACACTCCTACATCCTCTACGGGCCACTTGCTAATGGCGCTACGACCGTTATGTTCGAAGGTGTGCCCTCATACCCTGATTACGGTCGTTTCTGGGAGGTTGTTGAGAAACACAAAATCACTCAGTTCTACACCGCTCCAACTGCAATTCGTGCCCTTGCCAAAGAGCCTTTGGAGCTTGTTGAGAAGTATGATTTATCATCGCTTAAAGTTTTAGGATCTGTAGGTGAGCCAATTAACGAAGAGGCATGGCACTGGTACAATAATAATGTGGGGAAAAAAGAAAGTCCTATAGTTGATACCTGGTGGCAAACCGAAACGGGAGGAATTATGATTTCTCCAATCCCTTACTCAACCCCTACCAAACCAACTTTTGCGACCTTGCCTTTCATCGGCGTACAACCTGCACTGATGGACGAAAACGGCAAAGAAATCAAAGGCAATCAAGTAGAGGGTCGTTTGTGCATTAAGTTCCCATGGCCATCGATTGCTCGTACGATATGGGGCAATCACGAACGTTATCGAGAAACCTATTTCTCAGCATATAAGAACATGTATTTCACCGGTGACGGTGCTTCTCGTGACGCAGTCGGATACTATCGTATTACTGGTAGAGTCGACGATGTGATCATCGTTTCGGGTCACAACCTAGGAACCGCTCCGATAGAAGATGCGATCAACGAACACCAAGGAGTTGCCGAATCTGCTATTGTCGGATTCCCTCACGACATTAAAGGAAACGCCCTTTTCGGATACGTAATATTAAAAGAAGAAGCAAATAGTAGAGATCAAGACGAGCTACGTATTGAAATTAATCGATTGATTTCAGAGAAGATTGGGCCTATTGCTAAGCTTGATAAGATTGTCTTTGTACCTGGCCTACCTAAAACGCGCTCGGGTAAGATTATGCGAAGAATTCTTAGAAAAATCGCTTCGAACGATGTTTCTAACTTGGGCGATGTGTCGACCTTATTAAACCCTGATGTAGTTGAACAGATAAGAAAGATAGTTGGTGTCTAATTAAAAAAAGACCGCCCTTTTTCGGGCGGTTTTGATTTTTAAAATGTGATGTAGCGGCTACCTAAGCGTCTGATAGTCAAAAGTATTATTTTTTCTTTGGCTAATCTATGCCTATATTGTCCCCCCTTTAAAATTTTAGGTATGCTTAAATCAAAGAAAACGACAAGCGAATCTTCTCCAATTATTCTATCGGCACCATCTGTAATCGATGGGCAATTTAAAACCAATCGTGGTCTAAGAATTGAATGTCAGTATTTTGGGGCAGTAGTTTCTTCTGAAAAGATTTATGTTTCATCTGAAGCAAGAGTAGTTGGTGACCTTGTTTGCAATGGCCTTACGGTAGACGGAGAGATCAAAGGAGATGTATTCTGTACCGGTAAAGTACTTTTAAATCAGGGAGCCAAGGTCACAGGAAATATTTACGCAAAACTTTTTGAAAACCAATCTAACGAGCACCTTAACTGTACGATTCGCATACCCAGTCCAACAGCGGTTCACAGCGCTTTAGAGCGACTTGAAATTATCGATTTAGAGGTACCAATGAAGGGAACCAATCTACTCAATGAGATTTCTCTGTACTTCACAAGTAAAGCACAATCTGAAGGTTCAGAGTCAGGATTGCGCGTAGTAGAAGAAGAGCCTAGTCTTCGCTCCTCTGGATTGGATTCTTAAATGCCCACCAAGAATACCCTACTGAATATATCGTAAGTAGAAGTGTGATGCCTATAACGATATAGGCCGAGGCCAACTCTATAACTAAAGGGGTAATAGCCATAAGTATACCACCAATCATCCATACAGGCCCGCTTGCTTTGTGTGTTCTTGTCCATACCTCCTCGTTTTCGAGGGTCCAAGGCGTTCGAATACCAATGAAATAATTCGGTTTTAATCTCGAAAAATACCAGCCCAATGCAGCAAAAAGTAAACCGACTAAGCTGATAATGCCAAATGGGCTAGACATTTCGGCTTGTTTTGTAGAATAGAGAATAAATAAGGCGAGTGCAGACATGAATAGATGCATCACTAGCCTCAGACCTGCAAGCTGAGTTTCACTAATTTTTTTCTTAGGATCAATTTTCGGAGCGTATTTCAAGATGAAATAAAGTGGAAGATTTAGCATAAGTAACACCCCTACTAGCTCATTTTTGCTACCATAGCGGTCGATTTGACCCTTAGCATTCCAGTGCATAGGAACTTCTTCGGGCAGTTCAGCCCAGATTGCAAGAAGATAAATTACTGGAATCACAATAATGGCAAGAATCAAAAGTTCGTTGTATTTCGAAGCTTTCATGTTTAGGTTGTTTTGATTCTAAGGTACTAAAAATTAGAATCCTATCGTCGAGGACTAAAAATCAAATTGAATGCCCTGTGCCAGCGGTAAATCTGAAGAGAAGTTGATCGTGTTAGTTTGGCGTCTCATGTAGATTTTCCAAGCGTCTGAGCCGCTTTCACGACCACCACCGGTTTCTTTTTCTCCCCCGAAAGCAC
>JAAZVG010000116.1 GCA_018623655.1 Flavobacteriaceae bacterium | reverse complement strand
GAGACACCCATAGGTTAGTAAACAGCATAGGTACAAGTTCTCATTATATGACCTTATTTCCTTCAGCAAAGCAGGTACATCGCCAATAGGCTTATTCAGCTTTGCTTTTTCCCTTTTACGTCTAATTGAGTTTACCGGGTTATTACTCATCCCAAGCTTCACAGCATACCGGCAAAGGATGTTCATATTACGCCTAAGAGTATTGTACGAGGTATTGTTCTCGTACCAATCTAACGCAAGCTCTATGGTCTTGTCATCTACATTACCAAACTTGCTGCACGCTTCAATTCTTAGGTATGCACGCTTTAGGGCTTCGTTGTAGTGTTTAGAGAACCCTTCTCGTAGTTTTCTGTTCAGAGCCTCTTTAATGTAATATAGGTCGGGTTGTGAATCTAATACACCTTGTTCGTTCATAATCTTCGGTGATTCACCTGCTAATAGCTTAGCATAGACCTGTGCAGCAAGAATGTTTGCTTGATTGATTCTTTGATTCTCTGAGTAAGAATTGGGGAACAAATCAATATTGAACTTACTCCCATTAGAGAGTCGCATCCTGTTACCTCCAATCTTTAAATCCAGATAAACTTTTTTGTCCTTGCTAGAGACAACTTTTGGGTAATTAATAGCTTCCATTTTGGCAGATATTTGGCAGTTGATATTCATTTAACCGCTTACCCCTTGATTTTACTGATGTGAGAAGATATGAGCACCTGCCTTACAAGCAGGGGGTCACTGGTTCGAATCCAGTAGGGCCCACATCAAGCAGAAAATCCATGTCTTAAGGCATGGATTTTTTATTTTGTACATTTCGGCACAATCAAAAGTTTAAAAATGAAAAGAGTGCTTTTAGTTTTATGCTTGCTTGGCGTGGCATGGCCTTATTACCAGATCGTAATGTTTATGAAGGCCAATGACTGGAGCTGGTCAACCTCGTTGTTTTTTGAACAAATTAATGCCAATGAAGGAATGAGAATATTAAATGCTGATCTTACCATAGCAGCAACTACGTTCTTAGTCTTTTCGATTTATCTACTTATCAGAAAAAGAATTACAAAGTTTCAATTCTTCAAATACTTGGCGGCCCTATTCCTAGTAGGATTTTCACTAGCACTCCCACTATATCTTTATGAAAATTATGAGCGTTTTAAATAGTATATGTAAACGAATCTTAGTGCTCTTAATCGCTCTAGTTCTGTCTTCCTGTTTAAAGGATAATGAATTGAATAGTCCTGAGATTGGTGCCATAGAGGGTAGATGGCAATTACAGCAAGTTTCCTGTTATTGCTATTTTGAAGATTACGATTTTACAACCAACGAACTATGGGTATCAGCTAAATCTAGTGTAATGCTATCGAGAAATCAAAATGGACAACCCCTAGGGATTAGCGATAATGAAATAGTAACACCTATTCGTGTTCAGGGTAATGAACTTGATGATTTGATTTCGAATAGAAGCTACACCTTTGAAGTTGATGCCAATAATCTAAGCATTCACTATGTAGACAATCCTGATATCGCAGATGACGAAATCAGTTACTATTTTAAACGGATTACTGAGGACTGTATTTCCTGGGATAATTTTAATTTACAATTAGCTTGTGCCGAAATATATCAACCGGTATGCGGCTGCGATGGGTTTTCCTATTCAAATGCATGTGAAGCTTCTCGTTATGGGGTAAGTGCTGACTATGAAGGAACCTGCGCAGGCTCCTCATTTTAAATTTTGATATGAAAAACTCATTTAAATATTCAGTGGCTAGCCTAGTAGTTATTGGATTAGGCCTTTCTCTGCTTGGCGAAGCTATAATAACCAAGTGGAACAACACCTCAGACTGGTTTTGGTTAGGTTGCTTAGCCCTAGTGATCTGTAACACAGGGTTCTCTCTTCTCGGACGTGCAGTGATCGAGAAAATTAGAGAGGAGCGATAAGGGCATGACCGATATCGACCAAATACATATCAACTTTGGTAGTGATTCATTATGGGCTTTAAATTTGGCCTTAGGGCTGGTGATGTATGGTATTGCATTAGATATTGAGATAGGTCAATTTAAAGTGTTACTTCGAACTCCAAAACTGGTTTTAGTGGGTTTGTTGAGTCAGTTTGTTTTACTTCCGGCGCTCACCTTCGTATTGGTTTTATGGGTTAAACCTCCTCCGAGTATCGCTTTGGGATTGTTATTAGTAGCGTCTTGTCCTGGAGGGAATGTATCCAATTTCATAAGTCATTTGTCAAAGGCAAATACAGCACTTTCTATAACTCTTACGGCATTTGCAACACTGTTATCGGTAATTATGACACCCATTAACTTTCAGTGGTATGCTTCTCTATACGAACCTACATCGGTATTACTGCGATCGATTTCGGTAGCACCTACAGATCTATTTAAAGTGGTTGGTCTGCTTCTCGCTTTACCTTTGGCACTTGGACTCTATACTAGGCACCGCTTTGAGAGCCAAGCGATACGTCTTGAAAAAATTTTAAAGCCTTTATCTCTAATTCTATTTATCGCTTTAGTTGGGCTAGCTTTAGCCTCAAATTGGGATGCCTTTCGCAGTTACGCTATTCAGTTTGCCGATTTGGTTATAGTTCACAATACTTTAGCGATCCTGTTAGGTTTTTTTACAGCAGTAGTCTTTAGACTAGACCGATATTCATGCCGAAGCATTGCAATAGAGACTGGTATTCAGAATTCAGGTCTGGGGCTACTATTGATCTTTACTTTTTTTGATGGTCTCGGCGGAATGGCAATTATTGCAGCTCTATGGGGTGTTTGGCACCTTATTTCTGGCCTTTTACTTGGCCTATTCTGGGGAGTGTTAAAGAATCATATTCGCCCGGCAATAAGAATCATTGTGATTGCCCTTGTACGAAATTTACTATTTCTCAATTATGAAAAAATTGAGATTCATGGGCTTGAGAACATCCCTCGAGGTAGAATGATTTTCGTGGGTAATCATCAAAACGGGCTCATCGATCCATTACTTATTGCAGCTTTTAATAGAAGGCCAACTACCTTTTACACAAGGGCTAGTGTTTTTAAAAATCAAATCCTATCTAAAATACTTCATTACCTGGGTTTACTTCCGATTTTTAGATTTAGAGATGGAGGCCGAAATCTTCGTAATAATATTGAACTGTTTGAAAAGGGTGCCGATGCTTTATTAGAAAATGGAGAGGCTATTGCGCTTTTCCCAGAAGGCAATCACGGTGCCGAACGTCGCGTCCGGCCACTAAAAAAAGGAGTTATTCGATTACTTGAAACAATTTACCAAAAAGATTCTAGCGAAGAGGTTTTTTTGGTGCCTGTGGGGTTTAATTATGAACGACTCGAACAATTTAGAGACAAAGTATCTGTGCGATTTGGATCGCCTATTCGATCACTGGATGTATTAAAGGAAGATGGACATGTTGATTTAGTATTACTAGATTCAATTCATCAGCGCCTACAGACGCTCACCACCCATATTGAAGATGCCTATGAATTGAAAATCGAATACCTTGAAAAATCACAAGTGAACTGGTTAGATCCCATCGAGGTTTACCAGGTGCTTGAAAATTATCCGAAACTGAAATCGTCAAATGCCTCAGAGTTACCCCCGAGCTCTTATTTTTTGGCTTGGCCTATCGTTTTCATTTGGCGCAAATACTTATTGCCTAAAATTGATGAGATTGAGTTTATCACCACCCTAAGATTCGCTTATATTGGTGTGCTTTTACTCATCTGTATTATTCTCTGTATTTTGGGAGTGCTATTAATTTTTTAAGCTGAATAATCGACCTTATGGAAATCAAATCAGACCATCAAATGTACTGCCATGAATGTGGGAAACTAGTCAGTAAAAATGCTGTAATATGTCCTAATTGCGGGGTCGGCTTCGGAACTACTACGAAATCAGGTTTACCTATAGACTCGCGTTTTCTAGCGACTTTATTGCTTTGTTGGTTTTTGGGCGTGTTTGGTATTCATCGCTTTTATACTGGTCATACTACGATCGGAATTCTTCAGCTTATCACTCTAGGTGGTTGTGGAATATGGGCCATCATCGATTTTATTCTTATTGTAACTGGAAACTTCAAAGATGCTCAAGGTATTCCAATCCGTTCAGCAGCTTAAGCCTTCACTGGAAACCACCTTGCTTGGGGTTTTAGTAAGTTATCAGATTCTTGCTCTGTGCATGGCTGATCGCTTCGGCACTTCTATTGCCATTCCTTGTCTTTTCACCTTGTTAACCGATCACCATTGCTTGGGTTGCGGATTATCTAGGGCTTTGTGGTCATTAGTTCAAGGAGACTTTTTAGGAGCTTATCACTATAATCCTGTCATTTATCTCCTATTTGGATTTTTTATTTATCAAGGGATAAGGTTCTATCTATCTCATAATCAATGTATAAGTCAGCCATAAAAAAATTCTTATTTTTTATTGAAAACGATCAATCTTTAGAAGGCGTCATTGAAATTGAAGATGACGATTAATCTAGATTAAGAATTAGGGAGGCTTTTTAGTCTCCCTTTTTTTATAGGGTATCTTTAAAACAAAAACATGAAAACGAAATTGTTCTTAGCCGATTCTCGAGGCTATGCTGACCATGGATGGTTAAAATCCTCGCACAGCTTTAGCTTTGCTTCTTACTTCAATCCTGATCAGATGAATTTTGGTGCGCTTCGCGTACTTAACGACGATTGGGTTGCCCCTTCAATGGGATTTGGAACTCATGGGCACCGAGATATGGAAATCATCACTATTCCTCTTAGTGGTGACCTAAAGCATCGGGACAATATGGGAAATGAAACCATTATCCGCTCAGGAGACATACAGGTCATGAGTGCTGGTTCTGGAGTGGAGCATAGCGAAATGAATGCGAGTGGAAGTGAGCCAGTTGCTTTTCTTCAGATATGGATCTTTCCCAAAGTGAAAAATGTAACTCCTCGATACGACCAAATAACCCTGAACCCTGAGGATAGCGTAAACCAGTGGCAGCAGATTTTATCTCCGAAAAAGCAAGACGAAGGAGTTTGGATTCATCAAGATGCCTTTATGTATTTAAATCATTT
>JAAZVG010000115.1 GCA_018623655.1 Flavobacteriaceae bacterium | reverse complement strand
CGCTACAACTACTTTCGTATCATATAGCTATTTTGCGTGGATGCAATGTAGATCAGCCTCGAAACCTTGCTAAGTCGGTTACAGTGGAGTAAGATTATGGGATGAGATTTGTAACCCCTACGGAATCCTCATAAGTTTCTCAGTATCAATTATTACAACAAAACTTTGGGAATCAAATTACTCCGAATATCAACAGTATTTTGGCTTTGTATCAAAGTCAAAACTTCTTACCGCATACCGAAGAGAGCTTATTAATTATAGCGTGTAGCTGATTATCAGCGGTTTAGCTGAGAATATGATATAATAATCGTTTTAACTTGGTTTTTTACCATTTTAGGAGGCGATTCTTTGCTAAATTCACAACAGCGTTGAAAAAAGCATTATCTTTCCCACATCAAACTCGACGAATTAAATCTAATTATCAAATGAAAAAGTTAATTCTTGTACTTAGCATCCTTTCAAGTGCTTTTGCTTTTGCCCAAACCAGTGTAAGCGGAAAGGTTGTTGATCAAAATGGTACTCCTGTTGCCAATGCTAACGTTATCGTAGTAGGACAATCTGAGGGTGCTGTAGCTGATTTTGACGGAAATTTTGCTTTTACCACTAGTCTTACCCCACCATTTACAGTGCGTGTTTCAAGTTTAGGGTATACTACAGCAACAGCTACCTTCTCAGGATCGGTTCTAACAGTAACACTTAATGAATCTTCTACAGCTTTAGATGAGATTGTGATTTCTGCTTCTAGAACTCCTGAGCGTATTTTCGAATCGCCTGTTTCGGTAGAGCGCTTTGGTCTTGCTCAAATCCAAAATGCTACTGCTGAAAGTTTTTACGGAAGTTTACAAAACCTAAAAGGGGTTGATATTAACACCAACTCACTTACGTTTCAATCGATTAATACTCGTGGTTTCGCAACGTTTGCAAATACAAGATTCCTTCAGCTTGTAGACGGAATGGACAACACTGCACCAGGTCTAAACTTCGTATTAGGTAACCTTGTGGGTATGTCTGAACTTGACGTTGCTAGCGTTGAAATCCTTCCAGGCGCATCGTCTGCACTTTATGGTGCTGGCGCCTTCAACGGTATCTTATTCATGACCTCTAAAGACCCATTCACAACTGAAGGGGTTAGTGTTTATGGAAAAACAGGTATCACTGTTCAAAACGCCGCTGGTGCCAATGAATACATGGATGTTGGAGTACGTTTTGCGAAGAAATTCTCTGAAAAATTAGCCATAAAGGCCAATATCACTTACTTACAAGGTGAGGATTGGCACGCTAATAGTACTCAAGATATGAGTCAAACTGCATTGCCATATGAGGGATGGTCATCGCGCAGAACCAATCCTGGTTATGACGGTCTAAATGTTTATGGGGATGAGGTTGCAACAACTCTAGATTTCGATTATTTCGCTGGTACTCCTGCAGGAACATATGGCAAAGCATTTGTTTCGCGTACAGGTTATGATGAAGCTGCTTTAGCTGACTATGATGCGCAGAGTATGAAAAGAGATATTGGAATCTACTATCGTCCAAACGAAGATGATTTAGAAATTATCTATAACTATCGTAAGGGTACAGGTACTACAATCTATCAAGGAGCTAACCGTTATGCGGTATCGGGCTTTGCGATGACTCAACAAAAATTAGAGGTTAAAAATGATCATTTCTTCGTTCGTGCATACATCACTGAAGAGGATTCAGGTGATGCCTATGACACTCGTTTCGCTGCGATTAATATTAACCGCCAACAAGCTGCAGACACGAAGTGGTTTGGTGACTACGTTACTGGATACCTTCTATCTAAGCAATTGGGTCGTTCTGATGCCGATGCTCACAACAACGGTCGCTTAGCTGCTGATTATCCTGTAGATTACTACAGCCAATTTGGAGCTGCTACTAATTATGGAGCCTTTAACTTACAAGGACAGGCGAACACAAATCGTTTTCTGCCTGGGTCTGGTGAATTCAATAATGCATTCACTAAAGTGCGACAGGACGGTGATTTTGCAACAGGTGCTAAATTTATTGATAACACGAAGTTTAGACATATCAATGGTAACTACAACTTTGCCCACCTTATTAATGACTGGGCAGATCTGCAGGTTGGGGGTTCATACCGTCAGTATGAGCTAAATTCTAATGGAACCATCTTTACTGATAAAGACGGACCAATCAAGTATAACGAGTACGGCGCATACACTCAAATTCAAAAGAAATTTGCTGATGAGCGTCTGAAAGTAACTGCTTCTGCTCGTTACGATAAAAACGAATTTTTAGACGGTTTTGTTTCTCCACGTGTTTCTTTAGGGTATACACTAGGTTCAGCCAGAAACCACAATGTGCGTATCTCGGCTCAGACTGGTTTTAGAAACCCAACTACACAGGATTTCTTCATCGGATTAGATGTAGGACAAGCAATCCTAGTTGGTGGTGCTGAATCAAACTTAGATCGTGATGTAAGAACGTTTGCTACCAGTGCTCAAGCTCAAGCGGCGGGCTTACCTGCAACTTCAACTATAGTTGGACGTTCTGCCTACACCAATTCCTTCTCTCTTTCTTCTGTTCTTGCAGGCGCTCCAGTTAAGAAGGATACTGAATTAGTAGGTGCTGAGGAGATTGAGGCTTATGAGATTGGTTATCGTGGTCAAATCGGTCCTATCACTCTTGATGTAAGTGCTTACTGGAACCAGTATACGAACTTCAATGCAGCAGAGACCAAAGTAGTTCCACTATATGGTCAAGCGGGTGACAACTCACTTTCATTACTTGCCCTTCAAAATGGGGATTATAAAGTATACCAAGCTTACTCAAACACCGATGTTCCTGTTAAGTCTTATGGTGTAGTAGCTGGTTTAGATACAAGAATTGCTGGATTTGACTTAGGACTTAGCTATACATTAACTGAGCTAGATTTCAATGAAGCGGATTATCCAGATTTTGAGGTGGGATTAAATACTCCTAGAGATCGTTTTAAGGCTTCTTTTGGTCACAGAGAGCTAGTTAAGAATTTGGGCTTCAATGTGAATTATCGTTATTCAGGATCTTATACTTGGCAAGCTTCTTTTGCTGACGGAGAAGTTCCTGCTTTCGATGTTCTTGATGCCTCGATCAACCTTAAATTACCTGAGTACAATAGTGTACTTAAAATAGGAGGATCTAATATCGCTGGCGGTGATTATATGACTGCTATTGGTACAGGAATGATCGGTTCGATCTATTACGCTTCACTTAACGTGAACTTCTAATCAGAACCTCTTTATAATTATTTTTTAAAACGCCCCATTATGGGGCGTTTTTATTTTCTTTGAGATTTTTTACTTCCTATAATCTCTGTATATTTGCGCTCAAATTAAGTAACAGGCTTTAAGCCAAATAACGCTCTAGTAATGTCTCAAGTAACTGGAAAAATTTCACAAGTTGTAGGACCTGTAATCGACGTTGAATTCGAGGCAGGTGTTACTCTTCCTAAGATTTATGATTCTCTCTCTGTTTCAAAGCCTGATGGTTCTGTACTCGTTTTAGAAGTTCAATCACACGTAGGTGAAAACACTGTTAGAACTATATCGATGGACTCTACAGATGGTCTTAGTCGTGGCACTTCGGTTGTAGCTACTGGAGCGCCTATTCAAATGCCAATCGGCGACGACGTTTACGGTCGACTATTTAATGTGATTGGTGCACCTATTGACGGTCTTACAGAATTAGAGCGCACCGGAGATAAAGGACTTCCTATTCACCGTGAAGCTCCTGCTTTCGAAAACTTATCTACTTCTACAGAAGTTCTCTTCACGGGAATTAAAGTTATTGATCTTATTGAGCCTTATGCTAAAGGAGGTAAAATTGGTCTTTTCGGGGGAGCTGGTGTTGGTAAGACGGTGCTTATTCAGGAACTAATCAATAATATCGCTAAAGGACACGGTGGTTTGTCTGTATTTGCTGGAGTAGGAGAACGTACTCGTGAAGGGAATGATCTTCTTCGTGAAATGCTTGAATCTGGAATTATCAAGTATGGAGAAGCCTTCATGGAAGAAATGGAGAAAGGCGGATGGGATCTTTCTAAAGTAGATAAGAGCGCGATGAAGGAGTCTAAAGCCACTTTTGTTTTTGGCCAGATGAATGAGCCTCCTGGAGCACGTGCACGTGTAGCTCTTTCAGGACTTACTATAGCAGAATATTTTAGAGATGGAGCTGGAGATGATCAAGGTAAAGACGTTCTTTTCTTCGTGGATAATATCTTTAGATTTACTCAGGCCGGTTCTGAGGTATCTGCACTACTCGGTCGTATGCCATCAGCTGTTGGTTACCAACCTACACTTGCTACTGAGATGGGTGCGATGCAGGAGCGAATCACCTCAACTAAAAATGGTTCGATCACTTCGGTTCAAGCGGTTTATGTGCCTGCAGATGACCTTACTGACCCTGCACCTGCAACAACGTTTGCTCACCTTGATGCAACAACTGTATTATCCCGTAAAATAGCAGAGTTAGGTATCTACCCTGCGGTAGATCCGCTAGATTCTACCTCAAGAATTCTTACTCCAGAAATTTTAGGAGATGAACATTACGCCTGTGCACAGCGAGTTAAGGAGCTTCTTCAACGTTATAAAGAACTTCAAGATATTATTGCTATTCTTGGTATGGAAGAACTTTCAGAGGAAGATAAGCTTGCAGTATCTAGAGCACGTCGAGTTCAACGATTCCTATCTCAGCCTTTCCACGTAGCTGAGCAATTTACCGGTATCCCTGGTGTTCTTGTAGATATCAAGGAAACCATCAAAGGATTTAACATGATTATGGACGGTGAGTTAGACCACCTACCTGAAGCCGCCTTCAACCTTAAAGGTTCTATTGAAGAGGCAATCGAGGCTGGAGAGAAAATGCTTGCTGAAGCTTAAGAAGTCTATGAAATTAGAAATTATCTCACCTGAAGCTACCCTATACCTAGGAGACGCAACGGCTGTTGCTCTACCTGGTGTAGATGGGTCTTTTCAATTGCTTGAAAATCACGCTCCGATTGTTTCAATTTTACAAGAAGGAGAAGTTCGTCTTAAAGGTT
>JAAZVG010000114.1 GCA_018623655.1 Flavobacteriaceae bacterium | reverse complement strand
GGAATGCGTGAATGGACAGATGCTGAAGGTATTAGCTGTTTCTATTTTGAGGCCTTTGATGAACCTTGGAAAAGCTCGGCTAACCCCAACGATTCTGAAAATCACTTTGGATTATTCACCCGTGAAGGAAAGGCAAAATACACCTTATGGCCTCTAGTAGATTCAGGCGTATTTGAAGGCCTTAGTCGTGATGGGAAATCGATTACAAAGACCTATAATGGAGAATCTAATTTGTTAAATAAGGATGTTCATCTTCCTGTTTTAAAATAAAGGAAAACAATGATTAGAAATTTTGAAGTTGTAATTCTATCGCTTCTCGCAACACTATCTTTTGGTTCTTGTTCGTTACTAGGAGATCATACTAATGTTGTCGGAGTCAAAGCTCATCAGCTCACCATTAACGATAGACCATTCTTTATAAAAGGTATATGCTATCACCCTGTCGAAAAGGGTCAGACGATAAGAAGTTTTGGACAAATAGAAAAAGATCTGAAACTCATTAAGGCAGCAGGAGTGAATACGCTAAGAGTTTATGAACCCATAGCGTCAAGAGAAATACTCGATCAAATATACGATGAAGGGCTACGGGTGATCATTAGTTTCGGATTTAACCAAGGCGGTATTTATGATTTACAGTCTGACACCTATCTCGATTACGTAAAGACATATAAAAATCATCCGGCAATCCTTCTCTGGGAACTTGGAAACGAATACAACTATCACCCTGAGTGGTTTGGCGGATCGGTAGATTATTGGTACACAGTATTGAATGTATCTGCTGCAGCGATCAAAAAAATAGACGACACGCATCCTGTAGCGACCGCACACGGGGAAGTTCCGAGCGAAGAACTCATCAATAGATTAGATCATATTGATTTATGGGGTCTCAATGTCTATCGATGGGATCAACCAGTCACTGCACTTGAAGAATTTTCTAAAAATAGCTCTAAGCCATTCTATTTCTCAGAACTCGGAGCAGATAGCTACATGACCATAGAAAATGAAGGTTATGCTTTAGGATACAATGAGACCGCTCAGGCAGATGCTACTCAAATGATTTTAGATCAAGTAATGACCACAGACACAAAGGCAGCAGGTGCGATTGTGTTTTCATTTACCGATGGATGGTGGAAAGCAGGTTCTCCTGACACCCAAGATGTAGGTGGATGGACACCAGGAAGTAGTGGAGTCCCCTACGATGCTACCGCAAATGAAGAATATTGGGGAATCGTTACTTTAGACCGAGAGCGAAAAGAAGCTTATGAGGTCGTTAAAAAGGCTTTTAAGTCTTTCAAATAGGAACCAAACAATTAACGATATGAGTAATCAAAATTCAAACGGAACATCGAGCGTTTCAATGGGACAAAAAATTGCATTTGGCTTTGGAATGCTTGCCAACCAAATGTTTCCAGCAGCTCTGGGTGTTTTTATCATCGTCCTAGTGCAAGATCTAGGTTTCGCTGCTCTTTTATGGGGTATCATTCAATTTGTACCTAGAATATTCGATGCAATCACAGATCCTATCATGGGATACATTTCAGACAACACCCGGTCAAAATGGGGTCGTCGAAGATTGTATGTGCTCATCGGAGCACTCATTATGGGGTTAGCTTACATTTTTATGTGGCAACTCCACAAGGATGATGGGGTTGTTTTTAACTTTATTTATTTTCTATCCTGGTCACTTGTCTTTTATCTAGGTCTCACCATTTTTAGCGTACCCTATGTTGCTATGGGCTATGAGATTAGCGAGGATTTTCACGAAAGAACAGAAATCATGGCTGTCGCACAATTTATTGGACAGTGGGCTTGGGTAATCGCCCCTTGGTTTTGGGTGATTCTTTACGATCCTAGTTGGTTTCCCGAAGGGGCCGACCAGGGGGTAAGAGAACTTTCGATCTGGGTGGCAATTCCTTGTACTCTTTTTGCAGCTATACCCGCATTATTTATAAAGACTACATCTACGCTTGACCGAACCGATTTTCAGCCGATAAAGGCAATAAATATTATTAAAAGCGTAAGAGGTATTTTTTCCTCAGCTTTTGAAGCTTTTAAAATCAAGCAATTCAGACAGATTGCGTCTGCCACCTTTCTGATATTCAATTCATTCAATGTAATCGCAGCCTATACCTTTTTGATTATTGTGCATTATCTGTTCAATAGCGACCCAGCAAGCGCGGGTACCTGGCCGGCAATGCATGGTTCTGTAGGAGCGCTGATTACAACATTTCTAGTCATACCTATCGTTACTAAAATGTCAAAGAAGCTCGGAAAAAAGAAGGCCTTTATCATATGTCAACTCATATCAGTAATCGGATATATTTTATTCTGGTTCTTGTTTGTGCCCGGTAAACCTTATTTATTTCTTTTTGCCCTGCCATTTCATTCTTTTGGAATCGGAAGTTTATTTACCATTATGATGAGTATGACCGCAGATGTGTGCGATCTTGATGAACTAACTACTGGTAAGCGAAGAGAAGGTGTCCTAGGAGCTGTTTACTGGTGGATGGTAAAATTAGGCTTTGGTATCGCTGCACTTTTAGGCGGATTCTTTTTATCAGTGGTCGGTTTTGACGCTGAAAATGTAACCCAATCGTCTATTACAGGAATGCGAATGTTTTATACGCTTTTACCGATTGCAGGAGTGATCGGAGCTATTTTAATCATGAAAAACTACGATATCACTGAGGAAAAAGCAGCCCAAATAAAAAAAGAGCTTACCACTAATAAAAAGGAATAATTATGTCGATTAGAAGAGACAAAATACAATCTTTACTGGGCGTCGATGTTCAAGAACTACAGAAGGAAGATCTTATAGCCTCTAGTCGTGAACTTTTAGCATCTGGAATGCATGGCATCTGTTTCAGCCCCTATGAAGGATCGCAAAGACCTGGAGATCCTATTTCAGAAGAACAAATACGCCGTAAACTTGAATTGCTGAGGCCTTACACCCAGTGGATCAGAACCTTTTCTTGTACAGAACAAAACGAAACAATACCCAAATTAGCCAAGGAGTATGGCTTCAAGACGCTTGTTGGGGCATGGTTAGGTGAAGATCTTGAAAAAAACGAAGAAGAACTACAAGGGCTCATCGAATTATGTAATTCAGGATATATCGATATAGCAGCAGTAGGTAACGAAGTTATGTATCGCGAAGAACTCTCCGAGGAACAACTAATCGACTATATTCATCGAGCAAAAAGTGAGATTAAAGGAGTTCCTGTTGGATACGTAGATGCCTACTATGAATTTAATGACTATCCAAAAATAGCCGAAGCTTGTGACATCATCTTAGCCAATTGCTATCCCTACTGGGAAGGTTGCAGTATTGATTATTCACTGATTTACATGAAACAAATGTACCAGCAAGCGCAGCGAGTAGCTTCGGGTAAACCAGTGATTATTACAGAAACCGGATGGCCTAGTCAGGGGGAATCTCTCGGAGCAGCAGTTCCTGGATACAAGAATGCGCTCAAGTACTTTATAGACGCTATTTCATGGTCTAAAAAAGAGGATATACCTATGTTTTATTTCTCATCTTTTGATGAATCGTGGAAGGTAAGTGCCGAAGGAAGTGTAGGCGCATATTGGGGCCTATGGGATCAAAATCATAAATTAAAATTCTAGTCAGTTAACTAAAGGCGTCACGATTAGGTAGGGTGTGCTTACTTAACACTCGTTTGGCATCAGATATCACCCTAACCTCTTTTTGAAGGCGGTACAACCTTTCGCCGGCTTCTTTTCTAGATTGGTCTATGTCTACTATTGGGTTTGGATAGTCTATTCCCTTTCTAAAGTCATAAAAAACCTCATCCATAGGAGTGAGTTCTGCAGGGTTATGAACCAAAGCTTGAGGTAACTTGGCTAGTTCAGGAACCCACTTTAGAATAAATACTGCGTCTGGATCGTGCTTCACACTATTTGATATCGGACTGTAAATTCGAATTTGATTGATCCCTGTTTCCCCTGCTTGCATCTGTAATTGTGGATAATGAATTCCAGGTTCAAAATCTAAAAATTGTCGTGCCAAATGGGGACTAATTGCCTGCCAGGGTAACCACAAATGATGGGTAGCAAAAGAAACTAAAAGCGCTCGCATTCTAAAATTCAAATAACCTGTTGTATTCAAACACCGCATTGCAGCATCCACCAGAGGTATCCCAGTTAAGCCTTCCTCCCATGCTTTAAGAAAGTCATAAATGATCGGTTTGTTCAATGTGAGATATCCTCGGTTTACCGGTTCAAACTCCATGCGATCTTCCATCTCAAACTTTTGAATAAAGTGAGCCTGCCAGCGGAGTCTTGAACGAAATGACGATAACGATCGTTTAGGTTTCGCGTTTTCATAAACCTCAGCCGTAGCTTGAAATACCTCTTTAACCGATAAACATCCGTAGGCAATATAGGGAGACAGTCTGCTACAACTAGTTCTTGAATTCAATGGCTTAGAAATATGTCTGTTATAATTTTTGTAGCGTTCATTTAGAAAACTTTTCAAATAGCGTAATCCCAAATTCCTACCTCCCTTTTGACGATCAATCGATCGGTCTTCAGGTAGTATTAACCCTTTTATATTATTTTCTACTTGAGAAAGCATCGTACTACTAACGACAGACTTTTGAGACCATGACGGGTTTGAAACGGGAGATTCCATAAAGGCCTCCCAACGATCTCTCCAACCCATTCGGTGTTTGAGTCCACGCTCTACCCCATTCGTATTGAACTCTATCCATGGGATATTCTCTTGTACTAGCATTCTAGAGAATATTTTGTCTCGATCAAAAGTGATTTTTAAACCTGTTTCTCTATAACTATAAACGCTAGTTATTTCAAAGGCTTCACTGAGTCGAGTAAAGTTTTCTGAAACTGAACCGTACATGCGCAACACACAAGTATTCATCGATTGTAAGAAGTCGTCGAAATCATCTAAACTTTCAGAGATGAAGTGCCAGTGTCTTGAACTATAGTGCTTATCGTCGAGTAGTATAGGTTCAAAATTATACCATAGAACAATAGGATAGCCCGAATCAATAGCCTTTGAAATCGGCTTGTGATCTTCCCAACGCAAATCGCGCTTTAACCAAACTAAAGCAACCTTTGGTCTGTTCT
>JAAZVG010000113.1 GCA_018623655.1 Flavobacteriaceae bacterium | reverse complement strand
TTTCACGAAAACGATTACATCTACTTAAATAACGGTGATAAGACCTTCACTGAGCAATCAGAGTCGCTACTTCATTCAAGTACACGGTTTACCATGGGAGTAGATGTAGCCGATATGAATAATGATTTACGTCCTGATCTCTTTACCCTCGATATGATGCCGAATCGAGCCAATGTCTTTATGAAATCGGGAGGGGAAGACAGTGATAAAGTGGCTCAAATCAAACGCGACTTTGGTTATCATGAGCAGCTTGCACGAAACCATTTTCAGCTAGCGACCGAGGGTGCTTACAAAGAAGTTGCACTAGCGACGGGTACTTTCGCTTCAGATTGGAGTTGGACGGTACTTCTCGAAGATTTTGATAATGATTCGAACACAGACGTTTTTATTTCGAATGGGATTTATAAGCGTCCGAATGATCTCGACTTCATCAACTTTCAGAGTAATGCAACCTTCGACGATTTTGCGTCAAGCGAAGCCGATTTAGAGCAGCAACTCATCGAGCAGATGCCGATGTTGAAAATTGAAAACGAGCTGTTTTTAAATCGCGGAGATCTAAATTTTGAACGACTAGAGCCTTCTTCGCAGTTTAACCCTTCATACAGTAATGGTGCCGCAGTTGCCGATCTAGACAATGATGGTGATTTAGATTTAGTGGTCAACACCATTCAAGAGCCTGCGCATATTTTGAGAAATACCACTAGTGAAACTCACTTCGTACAGTTTACACTGCCTCGAAATGCTTTAAATGCCAAGGTGGTTATTGAGCAGGAGGGTAAAAAAACATACAAAGAAGTGCTTCGAACTAGAGGGTATGCTTCAGCCTCTTCGACCCGTATTCATCTGGGTCTAAAGAGCGACGCGGCTATTGATCGTTTAGAGGTGTATTACCCAGATGGTCAAGCCGAAGTCTACACCAGTCTTGCCGCAGACACCCATCATATACTTACATCAGGAGAGCCCTTAGACCAATCGTTTGAGAGGCCTGTAAACGATGCCAATTTTTCGACTACTTCATTTGACTATGTTCATAAAGAAAACGCTTATCTCGATTATGAACGTGAGCCTTTGATGCTTGAGAGGTTATCGATCGAGGGACCTGCCTATACCCGAGCAGACTTTAATGGCGATGGAATCGATGACCTGTTTTTTGGAGGTGCTAAAATGCAAGCTTCTGAGCTCTATTTAGGAACAACTTCTAATACCTATAATAAGGCTAAAGTTGCCGTCTTTGAACAAGACTATAATTTTGAAGATGTCGATGCTGTAGCCTTTGATTTTGATGTCGATGGAGATCTCGATCTCTATATCATGAGCGGAGGTAACGAAACCTATGATGGGGAGGCTACTTTGATGGACCGTCTCTACATCAACGACGGTAAGGGAGATTTTGTTCGATTCCCGGCGAACCTGCCACAGTCGAATGGAGGAAGCATCTCTGCTGCAGATTTTAATGGAGATGGCTATGATGACCTTTTTATCGGTAATCGATCGCTGCCTGGGGGATATGGTCTTTCGCCAACAAGTGCTATCGTAGCTAGTGCTCCCGAGAGTAATTCTTATTTCGAGGCAGTAGCTCAAGCTCCTCTGGGAATGGTCACAGATAGTCAATTCGCTGATATTAACGCAGACGGTCATCTAGATATCGTTGTCGTTGGTGATTTTATGCCGGTGACGGTTTTAATCAATGATGGAGCAGGGAGTTTTACGAATCAAACCACGGCTTTTGGTCTAAACGAGACCTCTGGCTTTTGGAATGCCGTTGAAGTTGCCGATATCAATGGAGATGGAAAATTAGATATACTCGCCGGTAACGCTGGTGCTAATCATAAGTTTAAGCCCTCGCTTGAAAAACCGGTAGTGGCCTATTTAGACGACTTTGACGGAAACGGTTCACTAGACCCGATTGTATTTTATAGTTTCTTCGGAGAGCCGGTACCTTTCGCTTCGAAGGATAAGCTGGTGAGTAGTTTACCTTATCTTAAGAAGAAGTTTTTAAAATATAGCGACTTTACGAATGCTCAAGATATTGTTTCACTCACCGAAAGAACCGAAATTTTTGAAACTAAGGCGGTGGTTGAGATGCGCTCGATGGTTTTTATTCAAAATGAGGCCGGGACGTTTGAAGGAGTTGCCCTACCAAGTGAAGCCCAACTTTCGACTATCGAAGATTTTTATGTTGAAGCGGGTGAGGTTTACTATACAGGAAACTACAGTGGCTATGTCACTGAATTAGGACCAAGCCTTTCGAATTCTGGTGGGGTATTAAGTGACTTTGATGGAGCAAAGTTTCAATCTCATCGATCGCTACAACTTCCTAAAGGGACAGAAGGACGTTTTATCGATCGCATTTCTGAAAAAGAGCTGATTGTGGTTCAGAACAATGGGCCTGCACTTATTCTAAAATCAAAAAATTAAACAAACTGCGTATTTTTGTCGTATGAATAGAATTTATAAGTGGTTAGGAGCATGGACTACGTTATTAGTAGTTAGCTTATCATTAATTAGTTGTGAAAAAGACACTCGTTATTTAGATCGCCTTTCAGATGCTGATTTGTTTAACGATACCATGCAGAAACTAACTGATGTTATCGTTTATGACATCTTTTCTCCGGTTGTGGCTGCCAGAGTATATGTGTATCCGACCGTAGCCGCTTATTCGGTAATGCAAAAGGCTTACCCAGAGAAATACGAATCTTTAGAAGGTCAGTTGAACGAGTTTATCGATATCCCTGAATTACCCGAGGGAGTGAACGCTCAGTTTGCCGCAATTCACGCTTTTATGGTCGTTGGAAAACAACTTATTTTTTCAGAAAATCGAATTGATGAGTATAGAGAATCCCTCTACGAGGAGTTAGATGATTTAGGAATGCCGAGTCGTGAGTTTGATGCTTCTATTGCTTATGGAGAAGAGGTGGCTGCCAATATTTTAGCATGGGCTGACACTGATTTTTATAAGCAGACACGAACTTTCCCGAAATATACGATTCAAGAGGGTGACCAGTTTTGGAAGCCAACTCCTCCCGATTATATGGAGGGTATTGAACCACACTGGAACCGAATCAGACCTATGGTGATTCCTGATGCAGCTATGTTTGATCCTGCACCTCCGCTACCTGTAGATATGAATCCTGATAGCCCATTCTATGCTGAGCTTTTAGAGGTTTATGAATTAGGTCGAAAGGTGACTGAGGACAATAGTGAGAACGAAGAGGCTCAGATCGCCGCATTCTGGGATTGTAACCCTTACGTTTCTCATCACAAGGGCCACGCCATGTTTGCCACCAAGAAGATCACCCCTGGTGGTCACTGGATTGGTATTACCAAACTGGCTACTCAAATTGCTAAGAATTCGTTTGATGAGACGATCAATACCTATTTGAATGTTACTGTGGCGCTTTTTGATGGGTTTATCTCATGTTGGGATACCAAATGGAACACTTTGATCGTTAGACCAGAAACGCTTATCAATCAATACCTAGATGAAGAGTGGTTACCTAAGTTACAGACACCACCCTTTCCAGAGTATACTTCGGGTCACTCGGTGATCTCTCGTTCTGCAGCGACTGTTCTAACCAAAATTTATGGCGATAACTTCGCTTTTGATGATACTACTGAAGAGGCTTATGGGTTACCAACACGTTCGTATCAGTCGTTTATGCACGCCTCTGAAGAAGCGGCCGTTTCTCGACTTTATGGGGGCATTCACTACCGTAGAGCTATCGATCAAGGGGTAGTTCAAGGTGCTGCAGTAGGAGGCTATGTGGCTCAGAACCTCAATACTTTCAAGGCAAAGACGGCCGAAGCTAATCCTTAGGCTTCGAGAGCCTGAACTAGATCGTTCCAGATATCATCAGTGTGTTCGAGACCTACCGAGAGACGAATCATACCATCAGTAATTTCAACGGCTAATCGTTCTTCGCTGCTAAGCTTAGCATGAGTACTCGATGCTGGGTGAGTGATGATGCTGCGCGTATCTCCTAAGTTGGCAGAGATTGAACACAGCTTGATATGGTCTATGAAACGTTTTCCTGCATCGATTCCGCCTTTTACTTCGAAGGCGATGATTGATCCGCCCAATTTCATTTGCTTCTTGGCGATTTTGTGTTGCGGATGCGATTTTAGAAACGGATAACGTACCCAATTAATCTTCGGATGCTGTTCGAGTTTTTCAGCTAGGCTAAGTGCATTTTTACTGTGAGCCTCCACGCGTACGGCTAAGGTTTCTAGACTCTTTGAAAGTACCCAAGCATTAAACGGAGAAAGTGCGGTACCAGTAATTCTTGCAAACCGATAGATGCGGTCGATGAGCTCGTGAGATCCAACCGTAATACCTCCGAGAACACGTCCTTGGCCGTCCATAAGCTTGGTACTTGAATGAATCACTAGATGCGCTCCTAGTGTAGCGGGTTTTTGAATATAAGGGGTTGCAAAGCAGTTGTCTACGATGAAAATCAGGTTATGCTTCTTAGCGAATTTACCAAGTGTTTCGAGATCTAGGATGTTGACCCCGGGATTCGTTGGAGATTCTACATATAGAATTTTGGTGTTGGGTTTTCGTTTGGCCTCTAGGGTATCAAAATCATCCGAATCAAAATAACTATGCTCAATATTCCACTTTGGAAAGAATTGAGTGTACAGCGTATGAGTAGACCCAAAAACTGCTCTGCATGAGAGGATGTGATCACCAGAGGATAACAGTGCGGCAAAGGTGGTATAAATGGCACTCATGCCCGAAGGAAAGGCAACTCCATCTTCAACACCTTCCATGGTAGCGACTTTCTGAATGAGCTCAGAGGTATTTGGATTCGAATAACGGCTATAGATATTGCGATGCTTTTCTTCGGCAAATGAAGCTCTCATGTCTTCAGAATCTTCAAATATGAAGCTCGAAGTCATATAAATAGGGGCCGAGTGCTCTAGGTATTGAGAGCGCTCCATCTGCCCGCGAATCGCCTCTGTTTCAAACTGTCTTTTCATGCCCGAAAATTAGAAAAAATTAAGAAGTGAATTATTATTTAAAATAATTCTAAATAAGCTTGTATAATGTGTTTTTGGTTCATATATTTGCAGTCTAAAACAACACTATTTTTAATTAATCTAAATAAATGAAACAATCTCTTTGCCTTTTAC